>JAFLTD010000099.1 GCA_022510625.1 Lachnospiraceae bacterium | reverse complement strand
ACAGGCTGGCATACAGTTAAATATTCAGAGATTATAGAAGGTAATTATCTGTACAATCGCTGCCATTTGATCGGGTTTCAGCTGGCAGGGGAAAATGATAATGAAAAGAACCTGATTACGGGAACACGCTATCTCAACATGAGTGGGATGCTGCCGTTTGAAAATATGGTAGCGGACTATGTGAAGGAAACCGGAAACCACGTGCTTTACCGGGTCACACCGATTTTTGAGGGAGAAAATCTTGTAGCAGACGGCGTATTGATCGAGGCGGAGTCGGTGGAGGATAACGGCAGTGGGATACTGTTCAATGTATTCTGTTATAATATCCAGCCGGGAATTGTGATTGATTATGCCACCGGGGATAGCGCAGAGGATGGAACTATTGTTGCGAAAGAGGAAAGTATACCTGAACCCGAACCGGCACCGGCGCAGGCGACAGAAGTAACGCCTGAAACAACATCCGAAGCGACAGAAACAGTACCAGAAACAGAAGAAACAACACCCGCAGCAACAGAGGCAGCGCCTGAAACAGCGGAGATAGCACCTGTAGAACCGGAAACGGCACCTGAAGCAGAAATAGCTCCCGCGGTGGCTCCGGAGCCGCAGGCTCCCGCGGATGCGTATACCGGCAGCGGTTCATATGCGGTGAACAGCAATAACGGGAAAATACATATTGTCGGTGCCTGTTCCGCGACCGGCAGCGGTAAAAACGCCATGAAGCGCCCGGTTTATTTTGGCACCTATGAGGAAGCGGAATCATATTCGGTGCAGATTGCACCGTCACAGGACAAAAGAAAGTGCGGAAATTGTTGGTGATATGAGAGAAAGAGCGGTAGTAATACCGCTCTTTTGTGTAAGTTACGGCATAAGTCTTTCATTTGCTTGCTTCATATTTTTCGATAAACGATATAACGTCAATAATATTTCAAAAATTCTATTGTGTTCTGATATATAGTGTGCTACAATACCCACATAATAACAAACTCAGAAGAACAAATCTTGATTCTTATACGCGCACTTTATTCCGTATTAACCGGTGTATGGTATATTGCAGCGCAGTCAGGCGATTCTGCCAGAGATTCACATTTGTTTGGCAGGACTGCCTTGAAGATAAGTGCTTTCGTCATAACTACAGCGGCTGTTCCTGCACGTTAAAAGATAGGAGGAATACAGTGAAGGAAAAAGCCGTTTTGGACAGTTATGAGCAAAAGAGGGAAAGGGTGCGGGAGTTCAATTTGACAAGCGATTTGTTTGCGGGCAAGGTGTTTGAGGACATACAGGCATGTCAGGAATTGTGCAGAATACTGTTGCAGGATGATTCGGTGATACTGCAAAACGTCAAGACACAGTATGTTATAAGAAATATGGAGAACCACTCGATGGAACTGGATATATTGGCAGAGAAAGCTGATGGAGGATTGGTTGCCATTGAGTTGCAGATGTACAAGGAGACTGCACCTTTTAAGAGGACAAGATACTATTTGTCAGGTATTGACATGAGTATTCTGGAGAAAGGAAAGAGCTATGATGAACTTCCTCACGTGACGATGGTATATCTTACAAAGGAAGACTTTATTGGTAGTGGGAAAGGATACTACCTGATAGAGAGGCGAACGGAGAATCATGGACTGATAGCAGACGTTGGCAACGGACTGAAGGAAAGGTACTACAATTTGGAATATCCGACAGACAATCCGGCAGTCAACGAACTGATGGAGTATTTTAAAGATTCGAATCCGTATTATAGGACAGAGACATTTCCGCGTATTGTGGAACGAGTTAACCATTTTAAGATACATAAGAGAGGAGTGAACATTATGTGTGAGATAACAGATAGAATCAGGAATGAAGGCAAAGAGGAAGGCAGGGTAGAAGGTAGAGAAGAAGGTAGAGTTGAAGGAATGATGGGAGCGATTTTGGAATTACTTGAGGAAATCGGACAAGTTCCGCGGCGGATTGCAGAACTCATCCAAGCAGAGCATGACCTGGGTGTATTAAGCAGATGGCATAAAATAGCGGCAAAGGCATCAAGCATTGCAGAATTTGAAGCGAATATGTAGAATGCCCGCAACCTGCTTTTCTATAAAAAGGAATACGTTTATGATAAAAATAGTGACACAGGATCTATCCATACAACAGATTGCCGAATCCGGTCAATGCTTCCGATTGAACCGGATTGCGGAAGAACGATATGCGCTTGTAGCCTGCGGCAGATACCTTGAAATGGAGCAGAGAGGTGACGAGCTGCAGTTTTTCTGTACACAGAAGGAATACGACGAAATCTGGCAGCGGTACTTTGATATGGAGAATGACTACGGCCGTTACAGGAGTGCGGTCGCGAAAGAAGATACATATCTTGCGCAGGCGGTCGCATTCGGCAGCGGTATCAGGATATTGCAGCAGGATGTGTGGGAAATGTTGATTTCCTTCATTATTTCACAGCAGAATAATATTAAACGGATCAGAAAGTGTATTGAGACGATCTGTGAGCACTACGGAGAACAGAGGACTTTTGAGAGCGATACAGGTCAGGGCATATATTACACCTTTCCCGGCGCAGAGGCGCTTGCGCAGGCGACGGAAGAGGAATTGAGGGCATGCAATCTGGGGTATCGGAGCCGCTACATCGTGGATACAGCGAACAGTATTGTGAAGAGGGAAGTAGATCTCGATTCGCTCAGGAATATGGGTTACAAGCAGGCGAGAGGTGAGCTGCTCAAATTAAGCGGTGTGGGCGAAAAGGTGGCGGATTGCATCTGCTTGTTCGGTCTGCACCATATGGATGCTTTTCCGGTGGACACACACATCCGCAAAGCTATGGACGAGCATTATCCTTCGGGCTTTCCGTTCGACCGATATACGGGGTACGCGGGGATCATGCAGCAGTATATTTTCTATTATGATTTGAAAAATATGATATAAGTGTCATATATGAAAAAGCATTTTCATATTTATCAGGAACACGAGACATTTTCCAAAGATTGTGATAAAATAGACGAAGGCTGTAGCGTTATATGGCGGTACGGTCTTCGTCTGTTTTCTGTTATAGAAAAATATAATGTATACGGCGGATTACGGGTTATATTCGGATGCAGAGAGGGTACCTTATGAGCGGCGCCAAAGAGAAGCGATTGGGAAAACTGAAAAGAAAGAGGATTTGGCCGTCCATTCTGGCATTTGTATTGTTTGTCCTGGCATGTGGAGCGGCGTTTGCTCTCTTTATGTACCTGTGCGTCGTGTGCATCATGGGAACGAAGATTGTGGGACATTATGAGGAAGCGCAGCAGGTGAGCGGCGTTCTGGACGCGCTCATGGACGGCGGCGATACGGTTACGCAGGCCGCTGAGGATATGCATGGGGCTATACTGACCAATAAGGATATCTATATATCGGACAGGGACGGAAACACTGTATTTATGACGGGTGATTCGGAGCCCGATTTCAGCATTGCGCTGGAATTCAATATGAGACAGGATTTTTCGGCTGTGGCGGATTCCAAGAGCAGTTTTACACCCGAGAAAGGACTGGACACCATTCTTGCACTGCCCGTGGAGGAGATTTTCGGCAGTGTACTGAATCCGAGGGGGCAAGGTGAGACACGTGCGCAGTGGATGACTGATACGATTATCCGCGAGGATTACTGGCTTCAAGTGCCCCTCAGGCACGATGCGTATATCTTGTACGTGAAATGTAATCTGCAGACGCAGCGGCAGGATATTGTCTATGTATATCTGATGGGGTTTGCTGCCATAGCGCTCCTGTTAATACCGGTCACGCTGCTGTTTATCAATACGATGCGCTCCGTTTTGATGCAGCGGAGGATGACGCAGCTGATCTATCTGGACCCGGTGACCGAGGGCAGAAACTGGCTCTATTTTCAGAACTATGCGCACCGTATACTGACCAGGATATGGAATAATAAGAAAGCTTTTGCAATGGTGAATCTGCATTTGGAACGCTACCACAACTATAGGGCATGTTACGGCGTCCGGGCAGGAGAGGAACTGCTTGCGGCAATGAGCGGTTTCTTAAGTGCACGTGTGGGTAAAGGCGAAACTTTTGCGAGACATGAGGGAGCGGATTTCGGGTTGCTGCTTCAGTGTGTGGGTGAGAATGAGCGGGAATATCAGGAGGACTGCACAAAGCGAGTGCGCTCGCTGCTTGCGGAGTTGACGGGACTGCGACCCGACCAGAAGATTCACTTTCATGCCGGAATTACGATGATACCGCCCTATGTAGACAAGGACGGCAAGTGGTATCATGCCAGAAAAAATGTAGATATCGATGAACTCTATACATATGCCAATGCTGCAAGGCTGGAGACGGAGACTTTGGATGAGCAGCGCATCACTTTCTTTAATCATGATATGTTGGGCAGACAGAAGTGGGAACGCTGGGTGGAAGATTCAATGGACGCGGCGCTTCGAAACGGAGAGTTTCAGGTGTATCTGCAGCCGAAATACAGCCCTGTCAGCGGGAAACTGGTGGGAGCTGAGGCACTTGTTCGGTGGGTTAGTCTTTCCACGGGTCTGATCACGCCGGGACATTTCATTCCGATATTTGAGAGAACAGGATTCATCACACAACTGGATGACTATATGATATCCCAGGTTGCCAAGCTGCAGGCGGAGTGGACAATTCAGGGGAAAAAGATGATTCCGATTTCCGTGAATGTGTCGAGAGCACATTTCGCGCTGGAAGGGCTGGCAGAACATATCTGTCAGCTGGTGGATGCCTACGGGCCGAGTCATGAACTGATCGAATTGGAAGTGACTGAGAGCGCTTTCTTTGATGACAAGGATATTCTGATTGAGACTGTCAAGCAGCTCAAGGCTTACGGCTTCCGTGTGTCGATGGATGACTTCGGCGCCGGTTATTCCTCGCTCAATTCACTCAAGGATATTCCGCTTGATGTGCTGAAATTGGACGGTGAGTTTTTCCGGGGTGATGACGATGGAAACAGGAGAGGGGAAATCGTGGTCAGAGAGGCGATTCAACTGGCGAAAAATCTGGATATGCATGTGGTGGCGGAGGGGATTGAGAAGAAGGAACAGGTCGATTTTCTCGCAGGACAGGGCTGCGATATGATTCAGGGCTTTTATTTTGCCAAGCCGATGCCCATTGAGGAGTTTGAAAAGAAAGTGGAAGAGGACGCGTAAAGACATGGTTGCTTTATTTTTTACAATACAATTAGTAGGTATAGTCGTGTTGTTTGGCGAGATAATCTATTTGGTATATCAACGGCCGTCCAAACAGCAGATCCGATTGCTCTTGTTGATGACGGCGCTTCTTGTGGATTTTGTCGGTTATCTGTTCGAGATGCAGGCGTTCACGCCGGCGCAGTCATTGCAGGCACTTAAATTCACTTATCTTGGCAGACCGCTCAGTGTGCTGATGATGTTTTTGTTCGTGATGGATTACTGTAAGGTCAAGCTACCCAGGTGGCTGCCGTTTACGCTGGCCTCTCTGCATATCATCAGTATTTTCCTAGTCTTGACCTGTGACAGACATAGACTGTATTACAGCAGTATTGGGTATACGACAGAAGGATTTTTCCCGCATCTCATACTGGAACCCGGTCCGGTCTGCATGATTTATTATTGTAGTGCTGCGATTTATGTTGTGATTATGGTAGCCGCCTGCATTCGCAGATATATTCAGCAGATCAATGAAACTGAGAGACGTAGATTATTAGCTTTCTTTTCGATTATCGCGGTCATGCTGATCGGCTGGGCGGGCAATCTCTTCGGTTGGTTCGGCGGTTATGATTCTACTTTGGTGGCCAACCTGATATCCGTCATCATACTTTCATCTTATCTGTACAGGGATAAAGTTCTGGATACCTTGTCGATGGCACAGGTTCAGGCGATCGACGAGCTGTCGGACGGACTCGTGGTGCTGGATCATGACAATACGATGCTCTATCACAACAAGAAAGCGGGAGAACTATATCCGCTTCAGAATAGCGGAAAGCTTCCTGCGATCATTGAAGAGCTGGACGACTGTATTCTCGCCAAGAGAAATATTGAGCGTGACAACCGTATATACGAGGTGAGCAGCCGCCTGCTCACCAAGCAGAATGTGTATTTCGGTAAAATGTATGTGTTCAACGATATTACCGAAAGCTTCCATTATGCCAGAAATGCAAAGGAACAGGCTGAAATCATGAAAGGACTCAAGGAGCGTGCGGAGGCGGCAAATCAGGCGAAGTCATCCTTTGTCTCCAACATTACCCACGAGATCAGGACGCCGATGAACGCTATCGTGGGCATGACGGAGATACTTCTGCGGGAAGAATTGTCAGAGCAGCATCGAGGGTACCTGGCGACTATCAAGAATTCGGGCAATGCGCTTCTTAATATCGTAAATGATATTCTGGATTTCTCCAAGATGGAGTCGGGCAAAATGGAATTGGTGGAGGACGAGTATGAGCCCATGGCCATGCTGAACGATCTGAGCATGATTTTCCTGACTCGTATCGGGGATAAGGATGTGGAGATCTTATATGACATCGACGAGAAACTGCCCCGGAAATTGTTCGGGGACGGACTGCGTATCAGACAGATCATCATCAATATTGTCAATAATGCGATCAAGTTTACGGAGAGCGGATTTGTCAGATTGCAGATACGTGTAGGTGTCGTAAACGGCAACAATATGGAGCTGCTTATGTCCGTCAAAGATACCGGACAGGGCATAAGAGAGGAAGATATGGATAAACTGTTCGGCTCCTTCCAACAGGTGGACAGCAAGCGCAACAGGGGCAAAGAGGGCACCGGTCTGGGGCTGTCTATATCCAAGCAGCTTGTGGAGATGATGGGCGGCAGTATTGGTGTGCACAGCACCTACGGCGAAGGCAGCGAATTCTATTTCAATATTATGCAGCAGGTGCGCGACGGGGAGCCCGCCGCTGCAATTCACGGTGAAGAGCCTCGTAAACAGCTGAAAATAGGCGGATTTTTCAACAAGAGATATCTGTGGGATGTGCTGGATGATCTGTGTAAAAAGTATCATATCTCCTGTGTGCCCTATGAAGAGTGGAGCAGGACGAGGGAGCCTTTGGACTGTTTCTTTATGGATATGCCGTCCCATGATAAATTGGCGGGTGACATTGATAACTACAGTTCACAGATGGGAGAACTCTGTGTGCTGACAAACCCTCTTTTGGAGGAGTGCAATGCGGCGGGTGTCACTGCGATTAACAAGCCGCTGTACAGTCTGAATTTCACTCGGACGATCAATCATGAGTCCTTGTATGTGGGACCCGTAACGGAGGATTATATGAACTTTACCGCACCGGAAGCATCCATACTTGTGGTGGATGACAATGAGATCAATCTGGAGGTGACGGAAGGTCTGCTGGAGCCGTTAAATATGCAGATCGACTTGGCGGACAGCGGCAAGCGTGCACTTCAGATGATTGAGAAGAAGAAGTACCATGTAATCTTTATGGATCACATGATGCCCGTCATGGATGGTGTTGAGACGACAGAGCGGATTCGTCAGTTAAGTGATGAGTATTATCGGACTGTGCCGATTATCGCCTTGACGGCAAATGCGTTAATGGATGCCCGTGAGACGTTTGCCAAGGCGGGCATGAATGACTTCGTCGCAAAGCCCATTGAGATGAAAGAAATCTGTAAGTGCTTAAGAAAGTGGCTTCCGAAGGAACTGATTGTTGCCGTTGACACTTCTAATCCGAGGAAAGAGACAAGCGTAGTTTCAGATGCGAATAGAGGGACACAGGGCGCATCAACCGCGGAGGAGGGCAAAAAAGGCAGTGCTGCAGGACAGTCCGAACAGGGCGGTTCACTTCCCGATCTTCCGGGAATCAACGCTGCGGACGGCGTCAAGTATTCCGGCAGTGAGAAGCTGTGGTATAAACTGCTGGGAGATTTCTATAAGCTGATCGACGCGAAGGCGAATAAACTGGAGAAGTGCCTTGCGGACGGGCTCATCAAGGACTATACAATAGAAGTGCACGCATTGAAGAATACGGCGCGCATGGTCGGCGCCGGGCAGTTGTCCGAGTGGTTCCACCGTATGGAGGACTGCGGCAATGCAGGTGATGTGGAGACGATCACCAGAGAGACACCGGACTTGTTAAATGAACTGAGAAGCTATAAGGAGGTACTTCGTCCTTACGGTGAGGCGGGCAATCAGAACAAGCGGGAAGCAACATCGGAAGAACTCATAGAGATTTTGATGCGGATGCGGAACGCCATGGACGGATTTGATTTGGACGGGGTGGACGAGGCTATGAAGGAATTGGAGCAGTTGCGTATGCCGGACAACTGCATGCAGCTGATGGAACAGCTTCGGGTAGCCGTGGTGGATGTCATGATGGAAGAGGTCATGAATATTGCGGATGAGATGATTGTTTTACTGCAAGAGTAAACGCTCAATTAAGAAAGCGTATGGGATTAAATCTCATACGCTTTTTAACGTTGTCTTATAATTTCTTGCCTGTCAGCAGCTCATATCCCTGCAGATACTTATCTATCGTCTTCTGCACGATCTCATCGGGAAGTGTCCAGTCGTGGCCTTCGTTGGCTTTCAGCCAGTCTCTGGCGAACTGCTTATCGAATGAGGGCTGTGCATGACCCGGTTCATAGCCGTCGGCAGGCCAGAAACGGGAACTGTCGGGGGTGAGCATCTCGTCGCCGAGGACGATATTACCCTGCTCATCCAGACCGAATTCAAACTTGGTATCTGCGATGATGATGCCGCGTGTTAAAGCGTACTCCGCACATTTTTTATATAATGCAATCGTATAGTCGCGAAGTTTAGATGCGTATTCCTCACCCTTGCCGGGGAATCTCTCTTCCAGGTATGTCACGCTCTGCTCGTAGGAGATGTTCTCGTCGTGATCTCCGATCTCGGCTTTCGTGGAAGGGGTGTAGATGGGTTCGGGCAGCTTGTCGGATTCCTGCAAGCCCGCAGGCAGTTTAATGCCGCATACAGTGCCGTCCTTCACATAGCTGGCCCAGCCGCTTCCGGTGATATAGCCGCGCACGATGCACTCGATCGGCAGCATATTGAGTTTCCGGCACAGCATGCTGTTGCCGTCAAACTTATCCTGCCTAAAGAATTCGGGCATGTCCCTGACATCCACGGAAATCATATGATTGGGCACGATATCCTGTGTCATATCAAACCAGAATTTGGACATCTGTGTCAGGACGGTTCCCTTCTTGGTTACAATGTTCTTCAAAATCACATCGAAACAGCTGATCCGGTCCGTTGCAACCATGATCAGGCTGTCGCCGTTGTCGTATATTTCACGTACTTTACCTTCTTTGATCGGTTTTAATTCAGTCATATTGTCCTCCTCGTATCAATTATGGGCAGAGCCTCAAAAATGCTTCGCATTTTCTCGGTCGCTTTCGCTCGTCAAATATACAAATAAACATTCGCCCGAGCAAGCCCGGTCGCTGTTTATTTGTACATTTGTCTCTGCCCTTTACGTAAATTATACACGAGCGGCATCAATTTACAAGAGTTTCATTTTACAGTTATATAGTGTGTACTGGAAGTATACTTGTAAAAAATGTAAAATTATAGTATAATTTCACTGCTAATAAAAATATGTACATCAGAGAGTGGAAGACTATTAAAGGAGGCCGGGTATGTCATACGAAACAGTAAAATTGGTGGTAGAGGTTGTCTTTTTTGTTACGGCAGCGATTGCGATCGGTATCAACATTGCCAAGAAAAAGAAAAAGGACGACGACAAATAATTGGGTATTATGGGAGGCAGCCGGCGTGGCTGCCTTTGTTTTATAAAAAATAAAAGGCATTGTCAAAAAAATATCAATATGGTATGATGTCAGCGTATTGTATCTCATATGAGAATAATAACAGGAGGATTTGTACCATGAAAAATGAAAAGACTTATGAAC
>JAFLTD010000098.1 GCA_022510625.1 Lachnospiraceae bacterium | reverse complement strand
GCACCTCCTATACGAAACTGGTATCTTCGGATATCTTGCCCGCTATCTTGTTCACGGCAATCAGAAGAATGATATTCACCGCCGTATTGAACAGCCCCACCGCCGTGGAGTAACTGTACTTGGCATTTTCGATACCTTGCTGGTAAACATACACGGCGATCACATCACTTGTCGCCTTGTTCAGATCTGTCTGTAACAGCCATACCTTCTCGAATCCCACGTTCATCAGACCGCCGGCGCTCATAATCAGGTTCAGCACCATGATGGATGTCATTTCCGGTATATCAATGTGCAGGATCCGCTGGAACATGGATGCGCCGTCTACCTTTGCTGCTTCATAAAGGGAGGTGTCAACATTTGCCAATGTAGCCATATAAACGATGATTCCCCAACCTGCATCCTGCCAGATACCCGATGCAATATAGATGGTACGGAATGCGCCGGACTCTGTCAGGAAGTCTATGCTCGTTCCCGCGATCAGGTTGATCAGTCCGCCGGACGGACTTAAGAAAATACGAATCATACCGCAGATAACCATCGTCGATATAAAGTGCGGCGCGTAGAGAACCGTCTGCGTCGCTCTCTTAAAGCGTTGGAATCTCAACTGGTTCAGCATCAGCGCGAGAATAACCGGAATCGGAAATCCCCACAACAGACTGAAAAAGCTGAGCAACAACGTATTCTTGATCATTCGTGCACAGGTCGGTGCGGTAAAAAACCTCTCGAACCATTCCAACCCGATCCACTCACTTCCGAACATACCTCGGCTTGCCTTGTAGTCCCTGAATGCAATCTGTATGCCGTACATGGGGATGTACTTGTAGATAACAGTCAACACTACGGGCACCAAAAGCATCAGATATAGCTGCCAATTGTCCTGCATCCGTCTTTTCAGCGATTTGCCTCCCACTATTGCGGGATTCACAACCGCCGCCTTACTTCTACTCATATCCTGTCTCCTTTCCCTTTCTTATACAGCTTTTCGCCTCGCTGTATCATTTTATTTGCTTTTTCCACATCTTTCGTGAAACGTTATTTATATGTATGGCTATAGATTATACCTCATTTGTGTTTTAGTCAATAATCATTGTGTGTTTTGATGTTATTTTGCCCATATTTCGCTATTATTTACAGTTTTATATGTGCATATTTGTGTATTTTTCACATTTGTATTTCATGTAACGTTTCGTATTCCACATCCGCCACACTTTACAAATAATACTTATTCTTTTATAATAGATATTAAATTTATTGTATTTACCGTAAGAGTTTGTTTGAATCAGTCGGAAATCATATTAAGTTTCATACTATTTCACGATGTTTCACGCAAATTCATCAAAGGAGCCTTCGTATGAAAAAAGATAACTCCGCCCCGACAATGAAAGATGTGGCAAAAGAAGCGGGCGTCGCCCTGGGAACGGTGTCTAAAGTCGTGAACGGCCTGCCTGTGGGCGAATCCTATAAAATCCGCGTGGAGGACGCCATTCATAAGCTTAATTATCAAGTGAACAGCTATGCGCAGGGTCTCAAGGCGAACAAAACGTATACGGTTGCTCTCCTGATTCCCAATACGATAGATCCGTTTTTCTCTTCTCTCGCCCATTATATTAATATTGCGCTTATGAAGAGAAAATACCGAATGTTGCTCTGTGTTACCGATTATGATCCGCAGCAGGAGCAGGAATACGTCAGGATGGCCCAACAGAACAAGGTGGACGGCATTATCGGCCTGACCTACAATCCTGAACTCATCGTGGAGGAAAATACACCTTTTATCGCCATCGACCGTTCCATGGGTCCCAAGATTCCATGTGTCGCATGTGACAATTTTGCAGGCGGTCAGCTTGCCGCCGAGAAGCTTGCCGACTTGGGATGCAAGAATGTTGCATTTCTGCGGGTTGGTTCCTCACTTGTCAACGAGCCCAACAAGCGGAAAGCGGGATTCGAGAACGGCTGTCTCTCCCGCGGTCTGCACTATGAGATGAAAATCTTGGAAAACGAAGAATCATATGAAGAATTTGAACGCTTTTTATCCGAACGTATACATGATGGGAAGTTAGCCTTCGACGGCATCTTCTGCGTGACAGACCGTCTGGCTCATTACGTGTTGAACATGCTGCGCAGGCTGAACCAGCGGGTTCCCGAAGATGTGCAGTTGATCGGCTTTGACGGTGTACGCGCCTTCGGCAACATAGATTATCTGTGTTCCACCATCGTCCAGCCCGTTCCGGAGATGGCGGAAATATGCGTAGATCTTCTGCTTCGGGAAAACGAGCTTATGAAACCGCCGCTCGTCTGTCTTCCCGTCTCATACGCCTACGGCGGCACGACCTTCGGATAGGGTGAATACAGCATTCCTTTCACATGTTTAACGTATTGCACAACCGGAACGGAGGATTTGATGAAGAACTGGTGGTATTACCATAAATGGTATGTGATTATCGGCATAATTCTGCTCGGCGTGGCTATCGATTTGATCGGAAGCGCCTTGGGGCTTTTCACTAAGTCTCCCGACCTGCAGATTGCATATGTGGGCAGAGCGCCTCTTCCGCAAGATACAGTATCTGCGCTGCAACAGGCATTTACCTCTCTGGCTGGGGATTTCAACCACGACGGAGAAACCATTGTACAGATTAATCAGTATATCAGCGACAGCTCCGCTACCGACGTGGAGACAGCTTACTATCAATATGCCTCCGAGATAACGCTGATCGGCGACATCTCCGACTGTGAAAGTTATCTCTTCCTGATGGAAGATCCGCAGAGTTTTCAGCGGGAATTCCAACTTCTCGCCAATCCCGACGGGAGCTGTCCCGACGAGGCAGACTATTCCATAGAGGACAAAGTCATAAATTGGGCAGACTGTCCGGTGCTTGCCGGGATTGATCTGGGCACTTACACCGAGACGACGATGGGAGAGGCGGCAACCGGGAGCAATCAGGAGCTGCTTGCAGGGCTCTCCCTCGGCAGACGCTGCTTCTATACTGATGCTGTGACGGATAATCTGCAGGAATGCAGTGATTTGTGGGATATGTTATGCGACAGCGCGGAAAATCAATAGAATATATAATCCGAAAAGTAATATTTTTTATTGAGGAAAAAGCAAAGACATTGTTAAGACCAAGGATCAGAAAGGCACCGCTCAAAATGAAGAAAAAACTAAAATCAATATGTATCACTTGCATTCTGTGTATCGCATCGGTATTATCCGGCTGTTCCTCCTCGTCCTCCGACTCCAATAATGACACCAATGTCACTTCTAAGGATGTGCAAATCGGCGGAAGCCTCACTGTCCGCAATACAGACACCCGCCTGAAACTTATAAGCAATCTGGATACCCTGTCAGCAGACGGGCTTTACTACGCATCATGGGCAGCCGGCAGCCCAGAACCCTATGAAAACTTCGCCGGCGACACCGTTGACCTGTACGATGCTCAACTCTATCTTCTGTTGGGAGAGTTTAAGAGTTCAGATGCAGCACAGCAGAACACGGACGACTGGTTCACTGCCGGGCAGACCAATTACAACATAACCGCTGAGGAGAACGTTACCTGCAACGGACAGTCATATACGGTCGTAACTTACACCTTTGATAATGAAGAAAACCCCTACGAGCGCGGTGTATCGGCTTTCGGGGTTCACCAAAATCTGGCTGTATGTGTAGAACTGACATGCAGAGAAAACTATCAGGAAGATTTATATGAGATGTTAGTCACTTTTTTGAATAACTGTACCTATAACTAGATGTACGCTTACTCCTTCATCTTTCCTTTATGCTTGGCTTTCATATCATAGTAACGCAACAGTGTTTCGTACAATATCTTCTCGGCGGCGCCTGCCCGTCCGGTTATGGCCTGACTCAGAACGTTCGGATCGTTCGTAGTTATTCCGTACTTGGCACGGATTTGATTATACATTTCCACGAGATATCGGTTGGCAGACTGAATCTGTCTGCGTTTCTTGTCACGGACTTCAGACTGTGGCGTCATCGGTTTCTCAAAACAAAACTCCACACAGCATTCGTCCGTCTCCGTGTAGGAATAACCAAGGGATTCCAGTCCCTCTTTCACAAATGCCTGTTCCATCTCTCTGTTGGGGAAACGGATTCCCACATTCATGGTCAGCCATTCCGGCTCGGAGAGAAAACCCCAGTGGAATCCCGTCAGCCACCAATGCCTCTTCCAATCTCTCGCAAACAGTTCATCACCGCGCCTTTTCAAGGAAAATCTAAGATCCAGCATACGTTCATCGGGTACACAGACATAGAGCTTACCCGTCAATGTCTCCTCCGCCACACTGACAGGTTTATCCTGTTCTCTGTAATAGATGCCGATCTCGCATCCCGTCTCGATGCCGTACTGCCCCTTCCACAGCTCTATCATCCACTCATATCCGTCATAGCGGAAATAGATCGGTTCACAATCAATGATAGAACTGATTACGTATGCCGTGTCATCATACAACTTACAATACCCGCCATGCCGCTGGACATTGTTCATCGTGGAACCCATAATATCTTCATTCGGAAGATACGCGAATCCGGCAGCATATATTGCTTCGGCAAGTTCCGTCTGCGGCTTCCATCCCTCGTCAAATACAGTGTCTTTGACCGCAAGAATCGGCTGTTCCCCCGATGCAGACAATATATCCGCATTCTGTCTCAACAGTTCTTCAGATCCCAGCACCATCTCAGCCCGGCGGTATGACAGCTCATTATACAGATAAAAAGCTTCCGTCACATCATAGATTCGGATGCTTGTAAGTGAATCCTCGACTTCCGCCGCTGTCTCAAAACATGACATATCTGTCATTTCCATGCCGTCCTTCACACCGTAAAACCTCTCGTGTTTATCATAGGCATAGGTGATTTCCGGAAATACCGTCTTCCAATGGGCTGTCAGCTTTTCTTTACCGGTTTCCTCTAACGTAGGAACCTGCATCGCCCGGGCAAGCCGCTGCTCAAACTCATGCCATACGACTTTGTCCCCCGCATCTGTCTGCGCCGCTCTGCAAAGATGCCCGAAAATTGCTTTGGAACATACCAGAAATTCTTTCAGATTATCTCTGACAATGTGAAGCGTTAAGGCATGATCCGTCTCGTCCTTCTGCATTGCAACATCAATCTGATAGGTACAGACATCCGGGACATGTCCGGAGTTTCCGTGTCCGATATGCGGAACCATCTCAAACACCCGACGCTCCGGCTCAGGCACCTCCTCTTTTCCCGTCTGCTGATTATACGCCTTTTTGATGACTGCACGATTTTCCCAGCCTTCCAGGCCCGAATAACCGCAGTGCGCATAGGTATCAGCGTATGTATGCAGTGCCATACCCAGCTGCATCAGACTCTTCTCACAGCTTTGCTCCTGTACCGCATCTACCGCTTCTTTCACAATTTGATTGATCAATACGGCACGTTCATCATCCGCACGCACACACCGATAATCCGCTCTGGTATGGTCTGTCTGCTCCTGTATCTCTGCAAGGGGTCTTGTGGGAATAAAATGGAATGATGCCAATGTCGTATGCTGATACTTTTCATGTAAAGACTGCAGCACATCGATACCCGTAGGATGCGGCATCACCTGCCAGGTTTCTCCCAGGGACTTTTTGGCATAGCCCTTTTTCATAAAATAGGCCGGCGGCTCCTGCCTTACACGCATCGGCGAGCATTTCACGAAATCATCCACCTGCTGGGAATAGTACGCAATCGTCTGTGCATCCTCCTCGTCAAATCCTGCCGTGCGCGCCAACGTCTTGATAACATAATAATGATAATCGATGTCCATATGAATTCTCCTCTTTTGAATGGAAGATTGAATCATGCAAGATTGTGCTGCTGATACAAAAATATAGTACTAATATTATAGTTCTATGTGCTATATGCATTTTACCATGTATACATCATAAAAGCAACGCATCAAACCAAATGTACCATTTTCGTTCAATGCGTTGCCTTTCATTTATACTTATATACTTACATGCTCCTGCTATTCTTCCACAAACACCCCCGCCAGTGTATCTTCCGGACTGACAATCTGAGGTCCGTCCGACGCTGCCGCTGCATTCTCGGCAACTTCCTGAGGATCGTCGTATTCCTTTTTCTCCTTATCTCCCCACAGTGTATCGTACTTTTCGTCCTTTTCCTTCTGCCGCTTGACCATCTCGCCGACAGTCTTCGCCGCCGTATACAGCTCGTAGCTGAAATCCATCAGCTTCTTCTCGTCTGACTGCGGCACGGTCGCCCCTTTCATGATACGTCGGGCAACTTCCATGATCTTGCCCATTTCTTCTCCGTATTCTTTATACGCATCCGCCTGCTGCTCCGCCACCGTCGCATTCCAGTACGCACAGTACTGATCCGCCAATTTGTCCAAATAATCCTGATATTCCTTCTGCTTGTCATCCAGCTCTTTGATGGATAATTCCAAAACCGCCGCATCTTTGCCAAACAACGCTTTATCCTCTTCGCTCTGCGTGGATTCCATGCGGGATTGTACAGTCTTTAACTGTTTAGACAGGGCAGCCTTCTGCTGCTGATATGCCTTGACCTGTTCTCTGTAGATTTGCTGCGCTTCTCCGATTTTCATATATATCACCATCCATGTGTTATTTCCCGCCTATCCGCAAAAACATTACACCAAAAAGTAACAGACTATATGCGAACAGGCATACTTCCGTGTATCATTATATATATCGTACGATTCACCTATAAAATTAATACTATTTTTCGTGCATCTTACATATGATTCATTTGCCAACAATTAGTAATTCTAAAGCAAAAAATGATATTGAAATATCTTTGGAGACGTAGTATAATGCCCTTTGTGTAACATAATGAACTATAATCAATTCAGAACTGAGGAGGAACAGTAGTTATGAAGAAACTTTCAATCGTTTTAGCTTGCCTGCTTACTGTCGGAATGCTTGGCGGCTGCGGCACAAAATTTGATGCTGCCGCTTATACCAAGGCATTATTGGATAATTCTTACAAGAATGATTCAACAGATTTCGTATCTATGAAGATCGGAACAGCAGAGGAAGCAGCAAAGTTGTACGAAGAGGGACTTGACGCAGAGGTAGACGCAATGCTGTCATCAGCGGGCGGCACCATTTCAGAGGGTCAGGCGCAGGAGTTCAGACAGGTATTTGCAGACCTGCTGGCAAAAGCTAAATATACAGTCGGCGACGCAGAGAAACAGGATGACGGCTCCTTTGTTGTAACAATCACCTATGAGCAGCTGCAGGTATTCGGACCGGCTATGGAACAGTATATGAACACCATAAACGACTGGGCCGAAGAGATTCAGGCAACCGGAAATGTTCCGTCAGATGACGAGATGATGGAGATAATTGTTGGTTCTCTTAAAGATGCTTTTGTAGATGCACTTAGCAGCGCTACATATGCTGCTCCGGAAACAACAACGATCAGAATCGAGCTCAACAACAACGAGTATTCACCTAACCAGAACGACATCACAAATCTGGAGATGGTACTGTTTGATATCGAGAGCATGATGTAGTAAGGTCGAATAAGCGCACAATATTCAAACAGAATAAGCCCTCAAGTGAAAACTTGAGGGCTTTCTTTATGTAGTTCAATCCCCTATCTGCCGTCCTTCGTGATCTAAATGGTAATTATCCCGATAGATTAACTCCGAAATCGGCACCAGCTCATACCCTTTATCCTGAAGTGTCGTGATCAGGGTATCCAGTGCGTCCGCCGTGTACTTGGCGCCGTTGTGGCAGAGGATGATACTTCCGTTACCGAGGTGCTTGTGCTCCGTCACCGTTTTGATGATAGAATCCACACCGTAATCTTTCCAGTCAAGAGAATCCACGTCCCACTGAATTGCATAGTATCCGCAATCCGTAGCTACTTTTATGACATTATTGTCATAATCTCCGTAGGGCGGTCTGAAGAGGAACATTTCATATCCTGTCAGTTCCTGCACCTTGGTATGTACATCCATCAACTCCGACCTCTTTTCCTCATCGGAAATCTGGCTCATGTTTTTGTGGTTTTCACTGTGATTGCCCAAGTCATGACCATCCGCCAGAATCCTCTTCACATCCTCCGGATACGATTCTACCCACCTGAATAGGCATGTCGTAAAAGTTATCTTTACCGTTTTTAGAGTAGTCGATAGATAAGAACCTACTGTTCTTTAGAAAGTCAAGATATATGTCTAACCTGTTTTCATATACTTTTATCTGCTCAATATGCGAACACATCAACGGAACTTCTATTCCCTTTTCTGCATTGTCTTGAAATAGCATCCTTACACTGTCTAATCGGCTAAACAATTTATCGTTCTCTTCTTTGTCTTTGCCTATTTCAGCTTCTTTCCTATCCAAAACGGAAAGCTGCTCTTTGATTGCTTCGGTTTTAGAAGTATAATCAGCCTTTGTAATCGTGCCATCCAGTAGAAAATCCATGAGTGTATCTTTTCTTCTGATCAGTTTCTCTTTTTGGGACTGAATATCTTCAATGCTACCTCTGCCATTATGATTAGATAACTCAGTGAAAATCTTGTTTATGGCATTGCTCAACACTTCTTCTTTTCTTTCATTATCAATCAGTCTTTGCCCTAAATGCTCTATAAGAGACTTGATTTCATCTTCTTTTAGATTAAGTGATACACATTTCATTCCGGTCCTTTCTCTTACTTTGCCAGATCGTGTGCCTTCACTACAATACCAGTAAATCCCTTGCCGTCTCTTATTTCTCCAATATTTTGAGCCACATTCGCCACATACAATCTTGGATGATAAGATATTATTCCCTTTGTTAATCCCTACATTATGTGTTCTGTCTACTGTTTTTCTGCTGTTTAACTGTCTGTTTGCCCTCTCCCACAAATCATCATCAATAATCTGCGGCACTAATCCTTCTCTGTAAATCCACTCACTTTCAGGATTTTTAATTGTCATTTTCGCTTCAAAGTCGAAATGCTCTTTATTCATTACGACAATCCCTTTGTAAAGAGGATTTTTCACTATATCGCGTATTGTGTTTTCAGATAGAGTTTTACCGTTTCTATTTCTTATGCCATCTTCTCTCAATGTTCTGGCTACCACACGACCACCGAAACCATCAGCAAACATTTGATAGATTTTCAATATCATCTTGGCTTCTTCTTCATCTACTAAGATGTTGCCATCAAAATTCTTAAATCCCCATGTGCGGTTAGTAATAATCGGCTTACCTTTTTCCTGTCTTCTCTTCTTTGCAGCATTCCCCTTTTTACTCAAATCTCGGCTGTATTCTTCTGCCATCATTGCTTTAATGCCGAATATAAACTTATCTTTGGGATCAAAGAATGTATTTTCAAGATATAAATATAACTTCTTTTGATTCTGCACTATATCATTTAGGAATATGTACCAATCCATAGTATTACGCTGCAGGCGTGATTGATCTTTTGCAACAATAATATCAAACTTATCTTTCTTTATGTCATCAAGCATCCGCACATAATCGTTTCTTTTCTTTGCCTGTGTGCCGGTTATGCCCTTATCTATGTACTCATCAACTAAAACCCAGCCTTTTTCACTGATAATTTCCCTATTTTCTTCGATCTGCTTTTCAATCGCATTTAGTTGTTGCTCTTCCTCAGTGCTTACTCGCGCATAAAACACAGCTCTTAATTTTCTATTCTCCATATATACGCACTTCCTAACTATATTTATATAAAACCGTATGGTATTCTTCTTCCGTAATTATATCATGCTCCATCATGATATCCAATAAATACTTAATAACGATCTGCTCATCCTCTTTTGAAATATCCGATAGTTGCTCCTCCACACACGAAACCTCATTTAAAGAAGATTTGCTACTAATATATTCAGATAAATACGGTTTATCAACCATAAAATAAAGATATTGATTATAATTTGTT
>JAFLTD010000097.1 GCA_022510625.1 Lachnospiraceae bacterium | reverse complement strand
TTTGATATGGATCCTGCCAGTTCTGAGCCTGCTGGTTTTGATATGGATCCTGCCAACCCTGATTCTGCTGGTTTTGACTTGGATCCTGCCAGTTCTGATTCTGTTGATTCAGATTCGGGTCTTGCCAATTCTGATTCTGTCCGTAATTACCGTCCATATTTCCCTCCGTTATGAAACATTCTATACCGAGTCTGCTCTGCCTACAGCATATTCACTAAGATAGACACAGGAATGGCAATAACCAGGTAGAGCACAAAGAAACCAATAACTTTTTTTGTATTCTTCTTCAAAGCTGCAGTAATATATATCGAACTAAACGCAAGGCCGATTGCCGCACATATCCATCCGCCAAAGAACAAACCTCCGACTACGCTGAGCGCAATCAATACCCAAACCCATGCAGGAATGGAAGTCAAAGGTTCATATGCCGTCCCGTCATCATTGTATGTACCGTTGACAGCAAGTCGGAATTTGTTGCCGATCATGACAACATGGCAGTTGACGCCCGGAAAATCTATCGAATAATCCACCATATTAATAAGCCAACTGCTGGATTTCACACGGTAAGCATTACCGTCTATCGTAATCTCCGGTCCGCCGAAACTTCTAAGTCTGCAGCTGAGTTCATGGGTCATTCCGTTGCCGTCTGTAATCGTCCAGGCATTTCCTTTCATCTGCATTTTCTCCTTTAGTCACGCTAATTTGTCATTATGATGCATTATAGTGAATATAACATTTATTTAACGAAAAAACAATAGTCATTTTTGTTCTCTGCGCACAGTACTGCGATGCCAAAACCTTTTAAAAAAGGCCATCAATATTAAATAATATCGGCTTTCTGACAATCTCAAACTTCACGGTCAAATCACCGCCGTAATACGGAGCAATTCCACTGATCGTAACACTTCCGTTGTTTTTGCCGGATGCAGTATTTGCCCCATATGAAATTGAATAGTCCTCACCCTCTTCAAGCGGAATCAGTCCATCTTCACCCTTATAGTACACGGTCACCTCCGGCTTAACCTGACTTCCCGTATAGACAGCCTCCCCGATCTCTACCGTCAGGTTGGACTTCGTCATCTTGGTCTGGTAAATTGGCAGTGGAATAATGATCGGACTGCTCAACCCGTAACTGCTGTCCTCTTTCTCTGTAACGACGGCTCTCGGCACACCATCGTACGATACGATTCCATCCTTCAATTTCTGCATATAATTTTCATCATCCTTCAATTTCTGCATGAAGGTGTCATAGTCAGCCTGGGTATTCTGTACATACTCAATGTTATAATCCGTACCCGCACGCAATGCCGTCTTACCGTCCATGATTTTTATGGATGGCTTGTAGGCATAACCGGCCGCTTTATTCTTTAGGTATCCGACGGAAGACTTCTTGATTGTGATGTTGGCCTCTTCAATCTCCCGGTTAAGATTGGCCTTGGTTATATTATAGTAAACTTTAAGTTCTCCCGTATAGTTCCCTTTACCTTTGATAATGATCGTAGGCGGTTTCTTCTCGTCCGTTGCTCCTGCCAAAGCTTTGTTATTTGCGTATTTGAGTGTGTAATCTTTACCGTTAGACATTGGTAATCCTTCACTGTTCTCAAGCACGATCTGATCAACAGGTTTCGCACCTGCCTTAGTATAGCTGACAGCAATAGCCCCTGTTAGCATATCGTCCGTCAACTTTACTTCGGACAGATTCTGAGCCGTAATCTTAAAAGTCTTCTTAAAGCTTCCGCTGTATCCGGCTTTATCCACTCCCTTGAAAGTCATGGTCGCGGTACCTTTGTTGACGTTCTTACTGTAGCTTATCGTATAGTCTGTTCCATACTGCAGATCCTTTAGTTCTTCCTTTCCCTCAATGTATGTCAGAACAACCCCATTCTGCGTCCACGCGCTTCCCGAGTAAACTTTGTTCTCGATTCCTTCTATCCTGACCTTCTTTGCCGTGAATGCTTTACCTTTGATATTAAAAGTCACAGACTTACTTCCGGCATATTCGCCCATTCCCGTGATGATGAGTGTTGCTTTCCCGACTCTGTCATTGTTGAGGTAGCTCACCGTGTAATCCTTATTGTACCTGAGAAATACTTTGCCGTACTTGACCGTAAATGTATCCGCAGAGTTTACCTCGGATGGCGTCAGTTCAATTGAGTCGCCTGTATACTCAATGTTCTTCAGGTTTTTGCCGAGAGTAATCGTAGCATTCTTAATAAGATGCGCTTTATCCGTTACCCAAACTCTCTTACAGACACTTCCCTTATAGTTGCCCATACCTTGAACCGTAAGCAGGAATTCTCCCTCATATCCGGCAGGAATGGCAACATTTACACTTTGATTCTCGATCGCAAAATCTTCAGCGGAAATACTTCTGCCCGACTGGTCTCGGGCATTTACTGCCTCAAGGCTCAGCGTATAGTCTGTGCCCAGCTTCATACTCTTCACATATTTAATTGATGAAAAAGGTTTCTGCGCCTTCTTTGATGTGACAAGCTGGTCCGAAATCTTGAGCGTAACTCCCGATGCAGGATTATTACTGTCATCACCGATTGAAGCTTGTAAAATGTTGAAGTTTACTTTAACAACATCTTTATAGTTTCCTTTACCAGTGATTTCTGCATACGGAAGATCTGCGTTAAAGCCCTCGCCTGTCCCGTTGCCTTCTTTTAACATACCGTTCTTATTGGCATTCGTGTTATTGTAATACTTGATCTGATAGTCCTTGCCCGACTTCAACAGCGCTCCGCTGTCAACGTCATACACGCTCACGGCAGGCTTATATGCTTTACCGGTATAATATACATCGGAAATCTCCTGAATGGCAAAACCTCCGTTCTCACTCTCCCGGAGCCACTTCGCGTACAGCGTAAGATCCGACTGCACAATATCGGTGTCAAAATTCCATACTTTGGTACATGTACTATCCTTATACCAGCCATCGAACCGATATCCTTCCGCCGTCGGATCAGGGTTCGGTTTGGTGATGGTGCTTCCGACCTTAACCAAATAATCTGCAAGCGTTCCGTGTCCCTGCACATCAAAAGTAACCACGCACGAAGCATATTCGCTTGCCACGGTCAATGTGCCATTCACATAAGTTATCTCATAGTTTTCTCCGGCATCGGCACCGAAGGGAACGATATCGTAACGTCCTGCTGCATCAGTACCCTTACTATTGACACCGTCGCAGGATAAAACAGGCTGAACAGTCAGTGAGTCACCTGACATTAACCCGCTTATTTCATACTCATACTCGTCCCCTCCCGGGACAGGATCTCCGATGATAATCTCTTTGTTCCTGGCTGTAATCGTCAGCTGCGCAGGATCGATCGTAAATGTTCGGCTGACTCCGCCAAAGTAGCCATTTGTTCCTAACACAGTTACCGTGGCTTCGCCGGCAGCTATGTTGTTCTCGTAAGACAACGTATAGTCCTGCCCTTCTGTAAGCACGTTACCCAATACAGACACTACAACTTTCGGTTCCTGCTCCGTACCGTTGTAGGTAAATGAACTGTTCTTGAAGCTGACATCTGCGCTGTCATCTAACTCAGCCTGTACCGTTACCTGTATTTTCAGGTCCGTTAATTCCTGAAAAGCATTCTTATCGTTTGGCGTAAACACTGCCGCATATGTCTGTACACTTACCTTATCAAGTATCGGCGAGCCATCCTGCCAGGAATATGTTCCGTAATCATTGGGCGGAAAAGCGACATCTTCCAAACTCTGCCCGCACAGAGCCGTCAGCTTCGGCTCTTCGACGATCAGTGTATCAAAACTTGACGTATAACCGCCATAGGTAACATTTACCTTACAGATTCCCGGTCTTGCGGAATCAAATCCACTGATCATGTTGGCCTTGATATCCGCAGTCTTCATCGCCTTACCCGACAGATATGTCACTTTTCCACCTTTTAAATTGATGGCCTGACCAACCTTGTAAGTAGTTTTCTCAGGCAGCTGAATAATGAGGGGATCATCGTTTGTGTCGCAGACCATAATCTCCTGGGAGGCCGATACTTTGCCTGCACTCACTGTAACTTTAGCAATCCCTTTTGCTTTCGCGGTAATCAAGCCTGTGCTATTTACTGTCAAGACAGTATCATCTGAAGAAGACCAATTTCCACCTGCTTGATATGGCCCGATATAACTTTTGACAGTACCGGAACTGTCCGCATATTTGACGGTTACATTTAGCGAAAGCTGATCGGTATCGCCCACTTTGACAACGGAAGCCTGGTTGCCGGTAAAGGCAACGGAGGAAACATTCTTTCCTTGAACTTCCATAGGCTGTGTGCATTGACCCTGTGAAGGATTTTGCTGTTCATCCATGGATTCCTTATAACTGAATTCCTGCGCTGTGGCATACCAGCCGCCGCTCGTGAGGCGGAATGTTCCTACAGCTACAGAATGATGGTTCGTGCTGATAATATTCTCATAGTGTCCTGTTACCTTCCCTGATGCCTGATTGACCCAGTCTTTCTTCTCTCCATACCACTGTTCAATGCCGGCCATCATACCGGTGTTATTCCATGCCAGATTCTCTGCCCATGATTGTTCGTTATTATCGGTAGTCACAGTAAAGCAACTCATTCCGTTCGGTCTTGTATGTCCCTGGCTCACGGTCGCTTCGGCGGCGCGAAGTCTTGCAATCGCTTCGAGGTCCGACGACCACTGAAGCGGTACATAATCGTCCAATGTCAACGGCTGATTGGTATAGGGATCTATTACGCCCTCCTCGCATGCTTCCAGACGTATTTCATTCAGCCGCTCCAAAATAACATCTGCACTCTCTGTGTAATATGTGCCGGAAAATTCCATCACAACATTGCCGTCAGACGGCGTTATATCGACTGTCGGCATCTCTGATGATACTGTTGTCGAAACCCACTTTGCATATAGCGTGACATCTCCTCTGCTGCCTTTGGGAATCTGCGTCACTTTGGTTCGATACGACGCATCGCGATACCATCCATCGAACCGATAGCCATTTCTGACTGCTTCCTGCAGGATCACGGTATCTGTCTCCGACGTATAAATGGACGGATTTGCGCTATTATTAGTACCGCCGCATAAAAAATATGTGATGGCATAATTCTGACAAACAGCGATATCAGCTGTCAGAACAGTCTCCTTCCCTGTCAGACTTGGGGTCTGATGCAGACAATAGAGTATCTTGCCCCGACTGAGTGCGCTGCCGTAGATATAACCGTCAGTTGTATCAGCCGTAAACTCGGTACGCCGACCTGTTCCATCGAGCGCAATACTGTAGATGGAAGACTTGTCATTGTAATACAGCCGCCCGTTCATCAGAAAAAGTCCGGAGTATGCGTTTGACCAAGTATAGCCTGCTTGATCCCATACCGGCCAAGTTCCAATGTTTTGTATGATTGTGCCGGTACCTGTAATATCCTCCAGTGATTCCTGTCTCACAATGTTGGCGGAACGATTTGCATAAGAAGTATAATAGCAGCCATTCTCCGTCAGTACCAACGGGGAGCTGCTGCCTGCCCAGAAAGCATGGTCATACCGCGTATCGGTAGCAGTATAGTTCACCACTTTACTGCCGCTTGTAATCTCCCAGTCACTATGTTTGGCAAAAGCTGCATCGCTTCGGAACATATATGTATGAACCGCCCTGCCGACTAAATCCCATGTGGGATCGTCCCACGTGACATCGACCTGATAGTACTTTCCATCCAGCACGATAAGATTCCATGCATGATTCATACTATCGCTGGTAACCATGTAACATTTGATTCCAACCCTATTTAACAGAAGCTTATACGCAAGTGCGTATCCCTGACACACCGCTATTCCGTCAGCCAGAACGCCGTAGGCGGAATAGGAAGTCTTAGGAATCGTTCCCTGCAGATAATTGTCGTAGTCATATTCGCAATTGATTACAAGATAATCGTGCAGTACGACCGCCTTCTCGAGTTCAGTCATTCCTGGTTTAACTACTGACAGCGCCTCCTGAAGTCCCGACTGGAATGCGGCGTCGTCCAAACCATCTAAATATATGGGACGGAAGCTGATCACAATATTTCCGTAGTATGAGTATGAGTATCCGGTTGTTACATAATACAAGTCCGGATGCTCATTCAATACACCACTATAAAATGCTCTGCAATTATCTACCGGAATGTTATATGCTGATATATCAATTACAACCGCTCTCGCCTTTAATTGCTCATAGACATACTCCTCTGCCTCTGCCACAGTGCCCACTGTCGCATTCGGCGTAATCGAATTCGGAGCAATTCTCGTATCCACGCTTTCATTGAATACCGAAAAAGCGCCCGCCTGATAGACGCCGTCGCTGACATCATCAAATAAGAATTCCGATTCGACAGGCATATCCTCTGTCGGCTCTTCCACATCCTCCTCGAGGATCTCGTCAAACTGCTCCTCTGTCTCATCATATGATTCCGACTCCTCATCCGATGGATCACCTTCCGACTCCTCATCTGACGGATTACCCTCCGGCTCCTCTATCACATTATCGGACTGATCTTCTCCTGATTCTCCTCCCGGCAGCTCACCCGGATCCTCAGACGGTATCTCACCCGATTGCTCTCCTTCCGGTTGATCGGTTTGACTGTCCGTCCCAATTCCTGGCTGTTCCTCCGTGAGTGTTTCCGTCGATACCTCTTCATTGATCGAGTCTGTCGGAGCAGCAACAACCGATAAAGGCAAAGCCTGTACAGTCATCGCTACAGTTAATAATCCGATTAGCAGTCGTTTTCTCATTATCTTGTATCTCCTTATCTGCCGCTGTACTTTAGCAGCATCCCATATTTATTGTATTCTTTAGATTGAAGAATGTAAAGCCAATTCCCTTAACCATATATGATGCGGTTTTCCCTCCAGCATAACATTACCTTTGCATTCAAAACCTAATTTCCCGCATAGCATTTCCGACTTCTTGTTCTCCTCCATCACCAATGCCTGTATCTGCACGAAGCCAAGCTCTTTTCGTGCATATTCAAGAATAGCGCTGCATACTTCATAGGCAAACCCTTGTCTCTGCCACGGAATGCCGATCACAAATCCCAGTTCCGGTATATCAAATCCTTCGCGCCAACTGATACCCGCACGTCCGATCACCGTTCCCTCCCTAGTCAGGACAGTCCACATGCCGTATCCGTAGAAACCGTACACTTTCTCCCGGTAGTCTTTGATATAGGCAATCTCCTCATCCCGATCCGCATATAGATTCTCCATATACCTGGTGATTTCAGGTTCCGCATAAATCTGATAAAAACTATCAACGTCCTTCTCAATCGTCTCCCGAACAATACAGCGTTCGGTTTCAAGAATTTTCCACGGTAATCCCGCCAAACGTCGATACGCCATATCAACCGTCTCATATCCGATCTCTTCTATCTGCTCAATCACATAGAGTGCTCCCGCAAAGTCTGCATGACCGTTGTCCCCATGTCGATACGGAAGAACGTGTTTGCCCTGCTGCTGCAGCGCATGATAGGCATCCTCGGAATCGGTTATGTACAGAATGCCGGTATCCGGTGTTTCAACTTTTGGCACTTCATCGTCAGGTTTCGTTATCACTGCTTCTATTTCATGTTTAGACAAATCATCAGCTAAGCGCTGCAGTGCAGGTATATAATTTTGTTGAATCAACATAACTACTTTACGGAGCATAGGTGATTGTCCTTTATCCTGTGCATCTGCCCGAACAAAAGTCAGATTCTACGCCACCATGCTTTCCGATGGGTTCCTTAAGAATTTGACTTCTGTCTCAGCATGAATATATAATAGTACATACAAAAATTACTTATAAACATTTTAACACAATACTGGCGTGAAATTTAAAAAGATTTCAGAACGGAGGCAAACATGGCACAAAACCCTATTGTTACTTTCACGATGGAGAACGGAGACGTGATCAAGGCAGAGCTTTACCCCGACATTGCACCGATTTCCGTCAACAACTTTATCAGTCTGATTAACCAGAATTACTATGACGGATTGATCTTCCACAGAGTCATCAAGGGTTTCATGATTCAGGGCGGTGATCCGGAAGGAACAGGCATGGGTGGCCCCGGCTATTCCATCCGCGGCGAGTTCGCACAGAACGGTTATCCGAATGACTTAAAGCACACTGAGGGCGTACTCTCCATGGCGAGAAGCATGCATCCCAATTCAGCGGGCAGCCAGTTCTTCATCATGCACAAGACAAGCCCGCATCTGGACGGCTCTTATGCTGCGTTTGGTAAAGTGATAGAAGGTATGGAGAATGTAAATAAAATAGCGGAGACCGCAACGGATTATTCAGACCGTCCTCTGGAAGACCAGCGGCTCAAGACCGTTACCGTTGAAACTTTCGGTGTGGATTATCCGGAACCGGAGAAGATTTAAGCAATTGGCTGTCAAGTATACGCGACGGGTAAACTGAAATATCCCCATCATTCTACCGATGGGGATATTTTCGATATCTGTTTCCACACATCATCAGTTATAAATAATCATCAATCAACAACCCGCTGTACAACATGTCTGCCTTGATAATGATTTTTGCTGTCTTCATACATCCACATTCTGCATCATGATGGGCATTTCTCTTGCCTGGCATAACTGCACCACGCTGCTGCCATCCCCGTAGTAGGCATCACTCAAGACGACCGCCCGGTCGATGTCCGTACTGTCATCATAGATTCCCCAGCCTTCCCGCCTGTACTTTTCAACAATTCGGACGTATTTGTCCAGCAAATCCGGCCGCATAGCGCGTATTGTGGGCTGTATGAGCGGGTGGGGCCGCCAGAGAAGTGCTATTTCCTCCTTATTCTCCTTGAATATCTCAAACGTTCGTTCTATTTTATCAAGCAGCCTGTCCTCATGCGCTAACACTGCGGTGACGCCCGTATTATAGAGAACAATCTTTTTGTACGTACCGTCAGCTTTCTGAATGACCGTAAGCCAATCCTGCGGTATATCCAGATCCTCTTTTTTGAGACTCCGTACCTTGTCTATTTTCGGCGAACCCGCACCGCTGATTTTCTGTTCCAGATATTTCCTGTCGAGATGCTTTCCTGTGAAGCCATTCTCCTGTGCCGCCTTTATGTATTCGTTCACATAGATCTGCTTCATTTTTTCGGACTGGACAATGACTTTGTCTGCAAGGATGACGCCCGGCACCCAGATGAAATGTTTCATGCGATCAACCGCCTGCTGATCATCCGGTTCAATCTCTTTTAATGTAAAATACGGAATATATATAAGCATATCCGTATATTTCTTCAGATTGCTTGAATAGAATCTCGGATGTACGCTGACGACATAATTGCAGTCGTCGTAAGCGTTATGGATATAGATTGCATCCGGCATCCGCTCCTCAAAGTTATAGGTCTGCCAGTCCGTGATCTCGATGTCTTTCGGATATAACCCGCCCTCATAATGCATTTCCCCGAAATTTCCGTCGTGATCAATCTCAAAGTAAGGGATTGGCACACAGTAGACATCACAGTCCGGATCGGCTTTTGCCGCAAGGTAAACGCTTTCCAGCGAATCCCACATACATGCCTTATATGGGAAAAAAACAACCTCTTTTCTGACGCGTATGTCATTGGTTACTATATTTTCCGCCATTATGATCTGCCTGTTTAGAATCTTGCAGCTCTTATTTATATTGCAATCGTCTTCTCCCAGTTCCTCATAAGTGCAAAACACCGTTTCACAGTATTCTTCCAGACAGCAGACCGATGCATGTCCTTCGCCCTCAGACTGTTCAATACTCGTGCCTGCCGTCACAGCGGCCTGCTGGCATTCCGTGAGTATTGCCTGCGCACCCGATATATTGCCTTTTTCCACAGCTTTTTTGATTGCTTCATGCGCCGCAAGAAGCGTTTTCAGGATACCCAGGATTTCCTGTTTTTGTTTCTTTCTCATACTGTTCCCTGACAGCGGATAATCCCGCTCGTTTTTCCTTATACCTACTTATATCTACTTCTTACATAAATCATAAATAGTATAGCATTGTTTTTTTGAAATAACAACTTTTGCAAAATTCAGTCTTAGATTGAAAAACGGATGCACGTTCATAATTTGTTCATATTTATTTTAAAAAAACTTCATGGGAGAAACATTTTTTAGACATTTATGTTGCGTATACTAAGATTACAAACAACAGAGAAGACTTTCAAAGTTAACTGATTAATTAAAACTTTTTCATAATAAATGCCAAGTAAAGAATTTCTTTACTTGGCATCCTCCCT
>JAFLTD010000096.1 GCA_022510625.1 Lachnospiraceae bacterium | reverse complement strand
AAATGTTTATAGAGATAGACTTTAACAGTGATGAAGCAATCTATATGCAGCTGCGCAACCAGATTATTCTCGGCATTGCCACCGCACAATTTCAAGAAGGTGATATGCTTCCCTCTGTCAGACAGCTGGCGGAGAATATCGGTATCAACATGCACACGGTCAACAAGGCATACACAGTGTTGAAGCAGGAGGGGTATGTGAAAGTGGACCGAAGGAGAGGCGCCATGATTGCCATCGATATCGACAAGATTCAGGCACTTAACGAGATGCGCAGGGAGCTGCAGGTTACGCTGGCAAAAGCAAGCTGTAAGAATATTTCCAAAGAAGAAGTGCATGCTCTTATTGATGAGATTTATGAAGATTATGGGAAAGGAATGGATTACTGATGCAGCCACAATTTACAGATAAGGCGAAAACAGCGTTGATGTTGGCTGAGAGAGCGGCCAAAAGCCTGCGCCAGAGTTATGTGGGAAGTGAACATATTCTGCTCGGTCTCCTTCGGGAAAATACAGGGGTTGCAGCCACGGTTTTACAAAATAACGGTGTGGATGTCGTGCAGCTCAAAGAGATGATTCGGGACTTGATAGCGCCGGAGACATCTATTCTGATTGCGGAACAGGACGGTTACTCTCCCCGTGCACAGGGTATTCTTGAGGAGGCACACAGGCAGGCGGAACGGTTTCACAGTGATAAAACGGGAACGGAACATATTTTGCTGGCTCTCTTAAAAGAGGGAGAGAATGTGGCAGTCAGACTGTTAAACACGCTGGGCATTTCCATACAGAAGCTATATGTAGACGTACTGGTTGCTATGGGCGAGGACGGAGGTCTGTACAAGGAGGATCTTGGGAAAAAACAGGGCAGAAAGAAGAGCGGCACCTCCACTCTGGACCAGTACAGCCGCGATTTGACGGCACTGGCACGCGAAGGCAAACTGGACCCCGTGATTGGCAGACAGGATGAGATAACCAGAGTGATTCAGATCCTGAGCCGCAGGACGAAGAATAACCCATGTCTGATCGGTGAGCCGGGTGTCGGCAAGACGGCCGTGGTGGAAGGACTTGCATCGCGCATTGTCACAGGTGATGTACCCTTCACGGTACAGAACAAGAGGGTGTTGACACTGGATCTGTCCGGCATGGTGGCGGGCAGTAAATACCGCGGAGAATTTGAGGAGAGAATCAAGAAAGTCATTAAAGAAGTGATAGAGGACGGCAATGTCGTACTTTTTCTGGATGAGATGCACACGATTATCGGTGCAGGCGGTGCGGAGGGAGCGATAGACGCGTCCAATATTCTCAAACCGTCTCTGGCACGGGGCGAGATTCAGTTGATCGGTGCGACTACCATCGCGGAATATCGCAAGTATGTCGAGAAGGACGCCGCGCTTGAGAGAAGATTTCAGCCCGTGACGGTGGAAGAGCCCACCGTGGAGGAGGCGGAGAACATTCTTCGAGGTATCTCACACAAGTATGAAGAGCATCATCGCGTCACCATAACCGGTGAGGCGATCAGCGCGGCGGTTGCGCTCTCCAACAGATATATCAATGACAGAAACCTGCCGGATAAAGCGATAGATCTTATCGATGAGGCGGCGGCAGCGGTGCGCCTGAAGATCACCGGGCAGCCCGACAAACTGAAGGAGTTGTCGGACGAGATCAAAAAGATCGATCTGCAGATTGAGCGTTCGATCCGCATGGAGGCGTTTACACAAGCGGCTGAATTAAAGAGAAAACAGAGTGACTGTATTCGGAAATATAAGCGCATTGTCAAGCGCATGGAGAGAGAAGAGGAGAGACGAACCTATGTTGTCGGGGAAAATGAGATAGCGGAGGTAGTGTCTCTCTGGACGAAAATTCCGGTCAAGAAGCTTGCGGAGAAGGAGAGCGAGCGTCTTTTGAAGCTGGAATCTATTTTACACAAGCGGGTGATCGGACAGGAAGAGGCAGTGACAGCCGTCGCCAAGGCGATGCGCCGCGGAAGGGTCGGACTGCAGGATCCTAACCGTCCTATCGGTTCTTTCTTATTCTTAGGACCTACCGGTGTGGGTAAGACAGAGCTGAGCAAAGCGCTTGCGGAGGCGATGTTCGGCTCGGAAAATGCCCTGATCCGTGTGGATATGTCGGAGTATATGGAAGGTCATTCGGTATCTAAGATGATCGGGTCGCCGCCGGGTTATGTAGGGTTCGAAGAGGGCGGACAGCTGTCGGAGAAAGTGCGGCGCAATCCGTATTCCGTAGTTCTGTTTGATGAAATAGAGAAGGCGCATCCGGATGTATTCAATGTGCTGCTGCAGGTGCTTGATGACGGACATATTACCGATTCCAAGGGCAGAAAGGTCAGCTTCAAGAATACCATACTGATCATGACTTCCAATGCGGGGGCGCAGAGAATCATCGACCCCAAGAATCTGGGATTCGGGGCGCAGACGACAGAACAGCAGGACTACGATAAGATGAAATCCAATGTGATGGAAGAGGTCAAGAGGCTGTTCAAACCGGAATTTATCAATCGAATCGATGAGATTATGGTGTTCCACCCGTTGAACAGGGATGATATGAAGAAGATTGTCACACTGTTGTCGCACAATCTGGTGAAGCGCTGTAAGGAACAGATGGAGATCGATCTGACGATAACGACGTCCGTCAAAGAGTGGCTGATTGAGAAACACATGGATGTCAAGATGGGCGCAAGACCCATGAAGAGAGCTATTCAGACTGAGATAGAGGATGTGCTGGCGGAGGAGATACTTCTCGGCAATGTTAAACGAGGCGATAAAGTATCTGCCGGACTGAAAAATAAGAAAATTATTTTTGCGGTACGTGACGAGAAATAATAACATAGACTTAGGAGGACAACACAATGGCTGTAGTAGAAGAACTGCTGCGTACAGAAGAGAGCGGCGCAATCAGCTTCGGCAATTACAGGCTGGGTGCCAAGGCAAAGGTAGAAGATTATGAACACGGAGGGGACTTGTATAAGGTAAAAACTTACAAGGAACTGACCAAGCTGGAGAAGAACGGAATGTTTGCTTATGAATCGCAGCCCGGTACCAGCGTGACGGATTTTAAGGAGACGGAGGACGGTGTTGCATTTCTTGTGGAAGCGGACGAGGATGCACAGATCACAGTCGGTCTGGAGGAAGATACCGAGTACAGTGTCACCGTGGGAGATACAAACATCGGCAAGATGAAGACGAATTTAAGCGGTAAGCTCAGTATCAGCGTGGAACTTCAGAATGCCGGTGAGATTGCAGTCAAAATAGTGAAGAATGGCTAAGAGTAAGACAGGGACAGTGTATTACTGTCAGAATTGCGGATATGAATCCTCCAAGTGGATGGGTCAATGTCCCGGATGCAAAGAGTGGAACAGTATGGTAGAGGAGAAGGCGTCGGTAAGAAGCGGCGCGGCGCGCAGTACAGGCAGAAGTCCACACCCCGCTGCGAAGCCTTCCAATCTATCGGAAGTGAGTATACAGGAAGAAACCCGTATGCAGACCCATATGGCGGAACTGGACAGAGTGCTGGGCGGCGGTATCGTGCCCGGCTCCTTGACGTTGGTGGGAGGAGATCCGGGTATCGGAAAGTCCACGCTGCTTCTGCAGGTATGCCGGCATATGGCGTCGGACGGACGTAAAGTGTTGTACATATCCGGCGAGGAATCTCTGCGCCAGATCAAGATTCGCGCTAACAGACTGGGGCAATTCTCGGATCAGTTACTGCTTTTGTGCGAGACAAGTCTGGAAGTGGTGGAGGACACGATTCGCAGTGTTATGCCCGATATCACGATCATTGATTCCATTCAGACAATGTACCACGAGGAAATTTCCTCTGCGCCGGGCAGCGTGTCCCAGGTGCGGGAATCAACAGGCGTCCTTTTGCAGCTTGCCAAGGGGCTTAATATCTCGATTTTTATTGTGGGACATGTGACGAAAGAGGGAACTGTGGCGGGCCCGAGAGTACTGGAACATATGGTGGACACAGTGCTGTACTTCGAGGGCGACAGGCATGCCTCTTATCGCATTTTGCGCGGGGTGAAAAACCGTTTCGGCTCCACCAATGAGATTGGTGTTTTCGAGATGAAGGAGGAGGGATTGATTGAGGTAAAGAATCCTTCCCAGTTCATGTTAAGCGGGAAACCGGAGGGGGCGAGCGGTTCGGTTGTATCCTGTTCGATGGAGGGAACGCGGCCGATCCTGTTAGAGATTCAGGCACTCGTGTGTCACAGTAATTTCGGTATTCCGCGAAGACAGGCGATCGGTACGGATTTCAACAGAGTAAATCTGCTGATGGCAGTATTGGAGAAGAGATTGGGTGTCCAGATGTCCGACTGTGACGCCTATGTCAATCTGGCGGGAGGCATGCGGATCATAGAGCCTGCTATAGATTTGGGAATTGCGATGGCGATTGTGTCCGGTTTTAAGAACAGGGTCATAGATGATAAGATGGTCGCTTTCGGGGAGATTGGCCTAAGCGGTGAAGTACGGGGCGTGTCTATGGTGGAACAGAGAGTTTCGGAGGCGGCCAAATTGGGATTTACCACATGCGTACTGCCGGAAGTCAACCGAGGTCAGCTGAGGCCTATTGAAGGAATGAGAGTGATCGGTGTTAAGACTGTGCAGGATGCGATAGATCTGATTTGACGGACCAATACAGGGAAATCGGTTAATCGGAGTAAATATACAGACCTAAATATGACAAAAATGTAACAAAATTATAAAAAAATTTAATATTTTACGTTTAAATTGTATCCAAAGTGCGGTTTATGTGGTAGTATATTATAGATATAGTGCTACAGACAAGAGTTCTTATCGGACAGCGGCTAAGATGCTGCCGTGAACTCAGGCAAAGGAGTCACTTATGGACAAGCAGCTACAGGAAGCACAGGGAGAAAAGCGAAGGTGGATCAAGAGTGTTCCGCTTTTGATTGTTGAGGTTTTCGTACTGTTTCTGGCAATCGGTATCATGTATGTGGTTGTCACAACCACCGCCGAAGTAGAACATACGGATATAGATGAGGAGAATATTGCGATCAACGATGAAGTGGTTGAGGCGATGAAGACCGAACAGAGTGTTGCCGATACCGATAAGGGCTATCGCAACATTGCACTGTTCGGCGTTGATTCCAGAGACGGAGATCTTGGTAAAGGTACAAGAAGTGATACGATTATCATAGCAAGCATCAATCTGGATACGCAGGAAATTAAGCTGGTTTCGGTGTTCCGCGACACCTATTTGAATCTCGGAAACGATACATACAATAAATGTAACGCCGCTTACGCACAGGGCGGACCGGAACAGGCAATCAGTATGTTGAATACGAATCTGGATCTGGACATCACAGATTATGTGACTGTCGGTTTTGACGGTTTGATTGATGCCGTGGATGCAATCGGCGGTATTGAGATGGAGATCGCCGACAAAGAGATCACTCATCTGAACAATTATCAGTTGTCCATGGCAAAGAAAATGGATGTAGACTATATACCGGTAGAACAAAGCGGCAGGCAGCTTTTAAACGGTATGCAGGCCACGGCGTATTGCCGAATCCGCTATGGAGGCGGAGATGATTTCAGGCGTGCAGAGAGACAGAGAAATGTGCTGACTGCTATGATGGATAAGGCCAAAACCGCTTCGGTAGGAGAATTGACTGAGATGGTCAATTCTATTTTGCCGGAGGTACAGACATCTCTCGGATTGAATGAAATCCTGAGTGTTCTGAGCAGCGTGGCGGGTTATAAGGTGGTTGCCAGCGACGGTTTTCCGTTCGAGGATGAAAGAGTGGGTGTCAGAATCGGCAGTAAAGGTGACTGCATTGTTCCCGATGATCTGGAAGAAAATGTGATTGTACTGCATGAAATTTTGTATCCGGAGGCGGACTATAAACCATCAAAGCAAGTGTCAGGTATCAGCGTTGAGATTGAGTCACTTACCGATGAGTACAGATGAGGGATACGGATGCATAGCTCAGAGTCGTTATAAGGAACGGCATTGATTAAGGTTTAAGACAGCAGTTGGGGAATACCTTGACTGCTGTTTCAATGTGAGGTTTTCATACAATGCGGAAATTATTGGTTTATCTGAAACATTATAAGAAGGAGACGGTCCTGGCTCCGCTTTTTAAGATGCTGGAGGCTTGTTTTGAGCTGTTCGTGCCGTTAGTTATGGCAGTGATCATCGACCGGGGTATCGGCGGAAGTAATTATGCTGCCTACGAGGCAGGTGATATGATAGTCGGTGACACGTACCTTGTGCTGCGCATGGGAGGACTTCTTGTTGCGCTGGGGGCAATCGGGCTTGTCTGCTCCATCACGGCACAGTATTATGCAGCCAAAGCAGCCGTCGGCTTTTCCACGGAGCTAAAACATGCTCTTTTTGGGCATATTCAGGGACTTTCCTATACGGAGATTGATACGCTCGGTACTTCCACCATGATCACCCGCATGACATCCGATGTCAATCAGGTGCAGAACGGCGTCAACATGGTGCTGCGCCTTTTCCTGCGCTCGCCGTTTATTGTGTTCGGCGCCATGATCATGGCGTTTACCATCGATGTGAAAGCGGCATTTATCTTTGTGGTGACGATACCGCTTCTGTCTGTGGTCGTGTTCGGCATCATGATGCTGACCATGCCGCTGTATAAGAAGGTGCAGGCAGGTTTGGACAGTATTCTCGGCGCCACGAGGGAGAATCTTACGGGCGCGCGTGTGATTCGTGCCTTTAACAAGGAGCAGGAAGAGATAGACGCTTTCGAGGAAAAGAACGGTGCGCTTGCGCAAATGCAGCTTTTCGTGGGAAAACTGTCTGCGTTGACCAATCCGGTCACATTCATTATTGTCAATGTTGCCACGATCATCCTGCTCTACACCGGTGCGGTGCGCGTGGATGAGGGGACCATCACGCAGGGACAGGTGGTGGCGTTAGTCAATTATATGTCACAGATTCTGGTGGAATTGGTGAAACTGGCAAATCTGATTATCACGATCACGAAGGCACTCGCCTGTGCCAACCGTATTCAGGGTGTCTTCGAGATACATTCCTCGATGGAATGGAGTCAACGCCGTGAAGAGGAGTTGAAAGTTGGAGCGAACGAGTCAACAAAGCGTGATGCAGAGAGCGGTAATTCCCGAAATGAGTACGCGGTAGAGTTCGACCATGTACATTTGACTTATGCCGGCGCCGGCGGAGAATCTCTGTCGGACATTGATTTTCGGGTAAGAAAAGGACAGACAGTCGGCATCATCGGCGGTACGGGTTCAGGAAAGACTTCGCTGGTCAATATGATTCCACGATTCTATGACGCGACACAGGGAAGCGTCAGAATCGACGGCCGCAGCGTGCGGGAGTACCCTATGGAGGAACTGCGCAAGAAAGTGAAGGTCGTGCCGCAGAAGGCCGTGCTTTTTCAGGGGACGATCAGGGATAATCTGCTGTGGGGCAAAGATGGCGCCACGGACCGGGAGTTATGGCAGGCTCTGGAGACAGCGCAGGCGAAGGAGTTTGTGGAGCAGAAGGAAGGCAGACTGGATTTTCATATAGCACAGGAGGGAAGAAATCTGTCCGGTGGGCAGAGACAGCGTCTGACGATTGCAAGAGCATTGGTCGGCATTCCCGAAATTCTGATTTTAGATGACAGCGCATCGGCGCTCGACTATGCGACGGATGCAGCGCTCAGGCAGGCGATTCACAATATGGAGGGCGAGACGACGGTATTTATCGTATCCCAGCGGGCATCATCCGTTCGCTATGCGGACATTATTATTGTTTTGGAAGACGGGGAGGCGGCGGATATCGGCACTCATGAAGAATTGCTGGAAAGATGCAGTGTCTATCAGGAAATCTACTACTCACAGTATCCTAAGACTGAGGGGGTGCAGGGATGACGAAGCAGAAGAATCAAAGCGGTCAGAAGGGAACTATATTGAAGGTACTGCAATATATCAGGAAATACTGGATTTATCTTGCCCTGTCCGTTCTGATGGCGGTGCTCACCGTGACGTTGACGCTGTATCTGCCGATATTGACCGGACAAGTCATTGACTTGATCATCGATAAGGGCCGGGTCGATTTCCCCGGTGTCTTCAGGATTCTCAGGAAAATGGCGGTAGCCATAGCAATCACGGCGGCGGCGCAGTGGATTATGAATGTGTGCAACAACAAGATGGCCTACCGTATTGTGCAGGATGTCAGAAATGAGGCATTCAGGAAAATAGAGATATTGCCTTTAAAATATATTGACGGGCACCCTTATGGGGAGGTGGTGAGCCGCGTGATCGCCGATGTGGATCAGTTCTCGGACGGTCTCCTGATGGGCTTTACACAGTTTTTTACAGGGGTGATCACGATCATAGGTACGCTGGGTTTTATGCTCAGTGTCAATGTCTGGATCACGGGTGTCGTGGTGCTGATCACACCGCTGTCCTTTCTTGTGGCGTCGTTCATTGCCAAGAAGACCTATACGATGTTCCAGGTGCAGTCGGCGACCAGAGGTGAGCAGACGGCGCTGATTGAGGAGATGATCGGTAACCAGAAAGTAGTGCAGGCATTTTCCCATGAGGATGAGTCGATGGAAGTGTTCGACGAGATCAATGAGAGGCTCGGGAAGTGCTCGCTGAAAGCGATTTTCTATTCATCCATCACGAACCCGTCCACCCGGTTTGTCAATAATCTGGTGTATGCGGGTGTTGCGGTGACGGGCGCGCTGTATGCTATCCGGGGCGGAATCAGCGTGGGGCAGCTCTCGTGTTTCTTATCCTATGCCAGCCAGTATACCAAGCCTTTTAACGAGATATCGGGAGTGGTCACGGAGCTGCAGAATGCCATCGCCTGTGCGGCAAGGATATTTGCACTGATTGAGGAAGAGCCGCAGATACCCGACAGGGAGGATGCGGCGGTGCTGGGCAGTGTGGAAGGCAGAGTGGATTTGGAGCATGTGGATTTCTCCTATGTGCCGGACAGAAAGCTGATTACGGATTTCAACCTGTCGGTGCAAGCCGGACAGAGAGTGGCAATCGTCGGTCCTACGGGGTGCGGCAAGACTACCGTTATCAATCTGCTGATGCGGTTCTATGACGTGCTAAGCGGTCAAATACGTGTGGACGGCGAGGATATCAGGGATGTGACCAGGAGCAGCCTGCGTGCCAACTACGGTATGGTGCTTCAGGAGACGTGGCTGAAAGCGGGAACGATCAGAGATAACATCGCGATGGGTAAGCCGGAAGCTACCGAGGAAGAAATCATTGCTGCGGCTAAATTGTCCCATGCACACAGTTTTATCAAGAGAATGCCGCTGGGGTATGACACTGTGATCGGGGAGGACGGAGGAAATCTCTCGCAGGGACAGAAGCAGCTTTTGTGTATTACGAGAGTCATGCTGTGCCTGCCGCCGATGCTGATTCTGGATGAGGCGACCTCGTCCATCGATACGAGAACAGAAATCAGAATACAGCAGGCGTTTGCTACCATGATGAAGGGAAGGACCAGTTTTATCGTGGCGCACAGACTGTCCACCATCAGAGAAGCGGATGTGATTCTGGTCATGAAAGACGGGAATGTCGTCGAGCAGGGAAATCATGAGACGCTCTTAAAGCAGAATGGGTTCTATGCAACGTTGTACAACAGCCAGTTCGCGCCGTCCTCGTTGTAGTCCATGTACTCGGAACGAATATCCGTGATAGCACCGTTTTCCCATGTGAAGATCAGGTAATAATACTCTACTCTGTGGGAATTCAGGTAGTCTTCGGAACTTAAGAAATCTATAAGATTACTCTTTTCAATCTCGTTTTCCTCACAGAAAGTATCGGGGTCTATGGGCGCTCCGTCCACGAAAAAAGTGGGCAGCAGTGTAGTGGCTGCGGAATCGAAAGGGATTTCCTCATGGGCAAGCATCTGAAAGTCTGAGCCGTCAACCGACGTGAAAATCTTGTATTCGCCGTAGGCTGTAAGAAAAGTATCGGATGTATCGCCGAGGGTGACACCGCGATTTGTCTTATTATTTGCCGTATCCAATGTATAGTCTTCTGCGGTGAGAAGCGGCGTGCTCTCTTTGCACCCTGTAAGCAGTCCAAGGCTGAGACTCAGGACAGTCAGAAGAATCAGAGCTTTTTTCTTAGTCATCATTGTGAAACCCTTTCTCATAATCTACCGGATATCCGTTTGGTTTCGCAAGGATATCCGGTTTCGTTTTGTTGTGTAAATAAAAAAGTCAGGCCCGACAGCCTGACTTTACTTAAATCTGACTTGGTTACAGGGGCAGTAGGAATCGAACCCACATCGATGGTTTTGGAGACCACTGTTCTAC
>JAFLTD010000095.1 GCA_022510625.1 Lachnospiraceae bacterium | reverse complement strand
CGATGGTTTTGGAGACCACTGTTCTACCTTTGAACTATGCCCCTATGTATTGCGGTCAGCGCTTCAAACCGCCGAATCAAATTATAGCATAGGTATGGTGGGTTAGCAAGAGTTTTTTGCTGACACACGTCAAATTGACAACACCCCCTTTTTTTGATAAACTAAAAGCACGCAATCGGTTGCGCAACTATGAAATGGGAGGGTTACATTATGAAGCATTCACGCAAAAAATTATTGGCTTTATGCATCAGTGTCGGTCTTTTGTCCACTGCTTTGTCGGGGTGCGGCGCGGGCGGCAGCGGACCTGCTGCGGAATCGTCAGACGCGGTACAGACTGAGTCCGCGGACGGGGCAGATGCTGCACAGGGAGGAGCAGCCGACGGAGTTGTTAATTTTTCTCTGCCGGACGGTCCGGAAGAGTCTGAAATCTATATAGAACCGATTCCGGATATCTCCGATGACTTTATCCGCGGTATGGATGCGTCGTCGGTACTTGTCGAGGAGAAGAGCGGCGTTAAGTATTATAATTTCGAGGGCGAGGAGCAGGATGTCTTCATGACATTGGCACAGGCCGGCGTGAATTACATACGTCTGCGCGTATGGAACAATCCGTACGACGAAAACGGCAACGGATACGGCGGCGGCAATAACGATCTGGCTACGGCGATCGAACTTGGACAGCGTGCGACCAAGTACGGCATGAAAGTATGTATTGATTTCCACTATTCGGATTTCTGGGCAGATCCCAAGAGACAGCATGCACCCAAAGCGTGGGAGGGAATGAGTGTCCAGGAAAAGAGTGAGGCGCTCGCCGCATTCACCAAGGAAAGTCTCTCGGCGCTTCTCGATGCCGGAGTGGATGTGGGAATGGTACAGATCGGTAACGAGATCAACAACGGTATGGCGGGCGAGACTCTGGCTCCTTCGGTCTATACGCTTCTGTTGTCCGGAAGCGGTGCGGTCCGTGAGATATCCAAGACTTACGACAAGGATATCCAGATCGTCGTACATTATACGAATATTGAGGAAGCCGATAAGATAGATACGATTGCTTTGAATCTTTTAAACTTCGGTGTTGACTATGATATTTTCGGATTATCTTACTATCCGTTCTGGGACGGCACCAATGAGAATATGCAGAATGTTGCCAGAAATCTTCAGGAAAAATACGGCAAAAAGGTCATTATTGCGGAGACTTCCTACTGCTATACTTCCGAGGACGGCGACGGTTCGGGCAACAGCTTCGTCGGCACAGATGACTTGGTTGAAGGCTACGGCGCAACCGTGCAGAGTCAGGCGACCATGATTCGTGATGTCTGCGCCGCGGCAAATGAAGCCGGTGTCAGCGGTGTGTTCTATTGGGAGGGTGTATGGATCCCGGTTGGCGAACCGACTGCAAATAATTCACCCATATGGGAAGAGTTCGGAAGCGGCTGGGCAAGCAGTTATGCATCCGATTATGATCCGGATGATGCCGGACTGTATTACGGCGGCTGTTCATGGGATAATCAGGCAATGTTTGATTTCCACGGCTATCCGCTTGCATCCTTAAATGTATGGAAATATTTGAAATACGGTACGACCGCTCCTTTGGCGATCGATTATATTCCCGAGATTTATTCAACCAGTGACGTGGGTTCTGCACTTGCGCTTCCCGAGACGATTGATGTTATCTACAATGACCGCTCGGCGAACGCAAAGGTTGCCGTCACCTGGGATGAGGCACAGATTGCCGCAATCGATACAAGCATCGGCGGAAACTACGACATTGCGGGGACGCTGGAGGACGGCACACCCGTTGTCAGTCACGTTGAAGTCAAGATGCTCAATCATGTTCCGAATCCGAGTTTTGAAGAGGCTGACACTTCCATGTGGACGGTTAAGTATGAGGGAGACAAGAATCCGACCGATTTCCAGATAAAGGCGGATGATGCACATGACGGTGTTGTCGCTTTCCATTTCTGGTCCGAAGATTCGGAGATGACTTTCTTTATAGAGCAGGATTTGTCGGATTTAGAGCCCGGCACCTATCAGCTCATGGTTTATGCACAGGGCGGCGATGTAAATGAGGAGTGTTCAATGGAATTATATGCAGTCGCTTCCGATGGCTATGAGTGGACAGAACCGTTTATGGTAGCCGGTTGGGCAAATTGGCAGGAACCTACGATTCCGGATATCAAGGTTACCGACGGCAGGCTTACGATCGGTGTGCGCATGCATTGTAACCCCAGAAGCTGGGGAACTGTGGATGAATTTACACTGAACAGAATTTCTGATTAAAGAAAAGATCATATTAATTTCTTGCGATTAAATTATAATCAAGTAAAGGTCAGAAGTTGTGGGAGAATAAATGAATGATAATAAGGCAGAGATTTCAATTTCAGAAATCTCTGCCTTTTATAACATCTTGCTATCTGTATTTATCTGTGTTCATCGTGTTTTATTCTGTCTCTTCCGCTACCACAAAATCCCAGCCCGGTATCGTGATGTTGTCACCGTCTCTGACAGGCTTCTCCTGCATCAGAAGCATAGCTTCCCTGCCGCGCCATGTGGTTGTGACAGGGTCATCCCCATAGTTAAAGCAGTATGTGATCTCCTTGTCGTAATCGTTGATACCACGCTTGATAATAAGGGGATATTGTTCTGTGGGAAGAGGAATATCGGCTGATTTGACTATATAAGTCAACACACCTTTCAGCAACGCAGCGTCGAAATAACATCCAAGATAGAAAGCGCTGCCCTCGCCGAATTGATTCTCGGTGATGGCGGCGTAGTTTCCCCGGTGTGGGTGATTGTAGCTTGCAAGGACTTTTGCGGTGTCGGGAATCAACAGTTCCATCCAGTAATGGACGGAGTGGACGTTCATTTCCCGAACGGTTGCGGAATTGTTCTCATTGACTCCGGTTGGGAAAACACAATCCTTTAGTCCCACATCGACCGCATCGGTAAACTGATCGTAAGTCATACCGAACACATCTGTCAGTCCGTGGGGCTGATCGTCTGTGTAGATTTTTAATTCAGAATTGGAAAATGCAGTCTTAAAGGTGGAAATCAGATATCCACCTTTTTCCACATATTCTCTCAGACTACTGACAAGTGTGTCAGATACACTGTAAAGCGCCGGAGTCACCAATATTTTGTATTGACTAAATAAGTCAGTATCATCCGCGGACAGGATATCGCACTCGATATTCAATTCGTAGAAAGCGTCGTAGAGCCATCTGAAGATATCGTTGTATGTCAGATCGGCGTGAACAGGAAACCATTGCAATCCGGTCAGCGATTCGTTGGACAGTACCAAAGCTACGTCGGCCTTCTTGCGCAGATTCTTAAGTCGGTCTCCGTATTTTGCGAAGTCGGCGCCGATGGTACATGCTTCCCTGTATGTAGCGTTCTCCTTCAGATTATGGCTTAAGATACCTTTCCAGTAGGATTCGATGGCATTGTGGATGGAGTGCCAGTGCCAGTACATGACGGAGTTGGAGCCGGATGCGAGGTGGCTGAATGCCTGCAGACGGAGCTGGCCGGGATAGTGCAGCCATCCGTGGTTGCCCTGGGCTTCCGTCTCCAGAATCAGATAGTTGTCTTTCTTTACGGAGCGCGCAATCGCGCCGCCGAACGAAATCTCCTTGCCGGTGAGGTCCTGCGCCGAGGGATGATAGATGTCAAATCCCGCAACAGTCAGGGGTTTGGCGGCATCCCACTGGTTGACCTCCGGCTGCATGCCGAAAGAGTAACTGCGCCAATCGTAGTCAAAGTTCTGTGTGATGAACTGGTCAGGACGGGCGTACTCTCTGACGATAGCACACTGCCATGCGAGGAAATCCGTCACCAGCATGCGCTGGAATTTCCGGTATTCCGCACCCAGAGAACCGTTGATGGTGCCGCGCACGTCGGGGAAATCCTCCCAGGCGTTGATGCGGTTGCTCCAGTAATCCAGACCGAAAGCATGATTCAGGGCATCCGGGTCATGGTTGAATTTCTTTTGCAGGTACGCAACAAACTTCTTCTGTGCATAATCGCTGCATGTATCGTAAGACTTCGTCTCGTTATCGAGCTGGAAACCGATGACATGGTCGTAGGAAGAGACCTCCTCCATCAGCCGTCTGATGATGATTTCCGCATGTTTCAGATAGATGGGATGGGTGATGTCCATGTTCTGCCTGCGGCCGTATCGCTCCGGACCGTCGTGTGTCTGCGTCAGGACATCGGGACATTTGGCGGCAAGCCATGTGGGAACCGCATAAGTGGGGGTGCCCACGATCACCGAGATATTGTGGGCAGCGGAAGCTCCAAGCATCCTGTGCAGATGTGTGAAATCGAAAACGCCCTCCTGCGGTTCCCATGTGCTCCATGTAGATTCTGCAATACGGATGACGTTGATATTTGCCTTTTCCATCATCTCCATATCAGTCTCGATTCTGTCGTAAGGCAGGTATTCATCGTAGTATGCCGCTCCGAATAGAAGTCTGTCTGTTTTCATATCTGGCGATCCTTTCTGATTTTGGTTTTGGAGGAAGCCGGCGGGAGTAACAGGTATATTCCGCATAATTATATATTGCGAAAACACGCTATCTCTGCTACTCTTATCTATGTAGAACAAGCGTTTGCGCAGCGTTCCGCGTTCATTGTAACATATGCTAAAGGCAACGTAAAGAGACTGCGCCGGCAGCGGGCGGAAATGTGTATGACCGGAGGAATCATGGAAGATAGAAATTTAACGATAGGAGATATCGCCGAATCGCTGGGGGTGTCCAAGACAACCGTATCGAGGGCCATGTCGGGCAAAGGCAGGATCGGGGAGGAGACGCGCCGCAAAGTATTGGATTATGTTGAGGAGCATCACTACACCCCGAATGTTATAGCCAAGGGGTTGGCACAGAATAAAACGTTTAATTTGGGACTGGTCCTGCCGGGGGATTACAATATCGTGGAACTGCCCTTTTTCCAGAGCTGTATGCTGGGAATCAGCAGAGTCGCTTCCGCCGCGGGATATGATGTGCTGATCAATATGGTGACGGAGCAGGATATCACACAGCTTGAGAGGGCTGTGATAAACCGTAAGATTGACGGGGCGATTCTCACAAGAACGCTGGTGAATGATGTTCCAATGCGATATCTGAAGGAAAATGGTGTACCGTTCGTGGCGATCGGCAGCACGGATGACAATGAAGTAGTACAGATCGACAATGACCATCGCGGTGCGTGCAGGGAACTGACAGGTATGCTCTTAGACAAAGGTATCCGAAGCATCGCACTGATCGGAGGTGACGAGAGTTATGTTGTCACCGGCAATAGATTGCAGGGATTCGAGGAAGCTTTCGGCGAGCGTGTGGGGTGGAACGGCACCAAGAAAGTTATGTTAAATATTGACACGGCAGAGAAGGCAGATCAAATTGTGGAAGACCTTTTGCGCAGGCATACGGAGTGCGTCGTGGGAATGGATGATTTCCTGTGCGGCTGCGTGCTCAACTCCCTGCAACAGCGACAGATTGCGGTGCCGGGACAGATTCAGACGGCGTCCTTCTATGACAGTACTATGTTGGTCAATCATCTTCCCTCTGTCACGTCTATACGGTTTGACGCGGAGGAACTGGGCAGGAAGGCGTGTGAGCTGCTCTTGCGCATGCTGGCCGGGGAGGTTGTGGAGCGGCGCACGCTGTTAGGGTATGAGGTGTGTATGCGGAAATCCACGAAGTAGAGGAGAAGATGCCGTCGCGGACAGAACCACGTGGCGGACAGGACCACACGCAGACTTGACCGGTCGAGTTTCTTGACAAGACGAGAACTATCGTATAAAATGTGTCTAATGGTCGGCAGAAGCCGATCGGCGGGTGCCAAGCATCCGGGGTTTTAGAAGCAAAGTGATTGACTGATTATTGCGACTGATAGCGGCATATTCAAAATAATACATGTTTTAGAAGTATAGTATTACCAGGAAGGTAATCGGACAGAAAGAATCCTGTCGGTTACTTTCTTTTTATTTATGGGAAAACGGAGGAAATGATTATGAAACAGACAAAGAAATTGGTTTTATCGGCGTTCTTTATGGCGCTTGGGATTGTCCTGCCCTTCTTGACCGGACAGATTCAGCAGATCGGCAACATGCTGCTTCCGATGCACATTCCGGTGCTGTTATGCGGATTTATCTGCGGATGGCAGTACGGATTGGCGGTTGGCTTTGTGACACCGCTACTCAGAAGCATGATGTTTGGTATGCCGCCCATCATGCCCACGGCAGCAGCAATGGCTGTAGAGCTGGCAGTGTATGGTCTGGTGACGGGCATTCTGTATGCGAAATTACCCAAGAAAACACCGTATGTTTATGTGAGTCTTTTGGGGGCAATGATCGCGGGAAGAATCGCATGGGGAATCGTGAGTATAGCGCTGTATGGATTTATGGGCAACAGTTTTTCAATGGCAATCTTTCTGTCGGGAGCGTTCTTAAATGCCATACCCGGAATTATCTTGCAGATTGTCCTGATTCCTGCTATTATAATCGCACTGAAGAAAGCGAGAGTGTTGAATGACTTTGAGGCAGAAAGTGCGGCAGTTGCAGCAAGATAAAGATAATGCATTTGATATGGAGCAGCACAGAGATTCAGTGCCTGAAGAAGTTTCCGGCGCCATCGACGCGGCTCTTGAGAAAAATGAATTGACCAAGCAGGTCAATGTGGCGATTGACGGCGTCTGCGGCGGCGGTAAGACTACGCTCGCTGCAGCGCTTGCGGCAAGATATGACTGCAATCTTTTCCATATGGACGATTTCTATCTGCGAAAAGAACAGCGCACACCGGAAAGGTACGCGCAGCCGGGCGGCAATGTGGATTACGAGAGATTTAAGGAGGAAGTGCTGGATCATCTGGCGGATAAGGGAGGGTTTACTTACCGTCCCTTTGACTGCGGCACCATGGACCTCGGAGCACCGCGCACGGTTCCCTGTAAAAGGTTGAATATCATTGAGGGATCCTACAGCTGCCATCCTTATTTCGGGGATGTTTATCAAGTGAGATTTTTCACAGAACTCCCTCCCGAAGAGCAGAGAAGAAGAATACTTGCCAGGAACGGCGAGGAAAAGTACAAGCGGTTTGTGAACGAGTGGATTCCAATGGAGAATAAGTATTTTGAAGCCTATAAAATCTGGGATCAATGTATCAGGATATCTACAGCATAGACTCTATTTTCTCCACAGCGATACGGATGTAGTCACCCATGGGGGCCTCCGCGCATCCTGCCACGAAATGGTTGCAGCGATTCACGGGAATCAGGATCTTATACGCCTTGCTGGCACTGACGGCCGCAGCGACAGCGGGCGTGATTTCTCCCAACAGTGCATTGGCGAATACGATGCCGATGGGGCCCACAATGATGTCTGAGTCCTCCGCGTTGATGATCGCCGCGTTCTCGCCGGTTGCACCGTAGTCTGCCCCGGCCTTTAGCATAGCGGAAGTCGCAATGCTGTTGGTACCTATGGCATACAATTCCAAATCACTGTGAGTTTTCTTAATTTGTTCTATGATCGATTTCCCAATGCGGCCGCCCTGACCGTCTATGATTGTGATTTTCACCATGTGTACCCTCCGCATAGCCTGACTCGTATCTCTCATCACGCAACGTCTTAAAATGCAACTCCTCATCATATTCATAGATACTCACTATTATCTCCTCCGGCTGATAGATCGTTCCATTAAAAGCATGGATTTTCTGAACCTTAGAATAAAGAAAGTATCTGACAATCTGAGTAGAGCTATGATCATACCCGACTCACTCAAATGAATAAGAAAATATGCTTTTCTGTATTGTATCACATTTTTGTCGAAATTGTAAACACATTTTTGGGGTATGTATAACTGAGTTTCCAAAAAATGAGATACCGCAAATACCCTGAAAGAGGTCACTTGCGGTATATTTTTTGCTCGAATATGTCACCATTCACCGGTTTCGGATTCCAAATCAAACGGAATGTTATGTTGTGTCAAAAGAGATTTGAGATATACAATCTGGGAAGATAAATATCTCTTTATTGATAAGATACACTCCCGGAGAGACTTTTGCAACAGTTGATTTCCTATCCTCACTAAGATGCTTCATCAGCTTTCGCGGATAATGGAAACTTAAGAAGGTCAGACTTACGTCCGGTGCGGAATATTGATTGGGATCTCCCGTCTGTGCCAGATGCGTTCAAGTGCGATTTAACAGACATAAAAGACACCTTTCGTAATAGACGGCCTAGTGGCCGGATTAGACATCTAAACTCCGTTAATGCAGAGATTAGATGGTGACAAAATATAGATATTTTTATGAAAACTTCAATATAAAGAGGAGTGTTTGCAATGTTCTACGCCTTAGGCACAAAATATGGTGTTGTGCAAAACCTCCAATTTGCTTTCTCCAAACTATGCAATATGCCACATTGACAATCGCGCTCCCTTTTGGTATCCTAATTCTATGAACAACCGATTGCGCAAACGCAAATACGGCATTTGGAGAAAACGGAGGACAGGACAACATGGATAAGTTTATCGTGAACATCATCCATCGTCCGGAGATGGTGCCTGAATATGCAGAGAAGGTAACCGGACACGGCAAAGAGGAAGATATCGGAAGGAAGGAACTTTTGACCGAGTCCCTGGATATCTTTAAGACACAGCAGGCGATCGCACATAAGAATGGGCTGAAGACTACGATTCAGATGACATACGCGTCACTTTTTAATGATGAAGCGGTTGAACTTGCCAAGGCGGACCATGAGAAATACGGCGATGAGATCGCGTTATCCTTGCTGGGACTTCCCTGTGAAGAATTCCGTGAGAAATATAAGACGAAGGATTTCTGTATCTGGATGTTCTCGATGGAGGACAAGAAATCCATCGTGGACGACGTGTTTGGTAAATTCCATGACAGATTCGGCTTCTATCCGGAGTCTACCGGTTCCTACTATTTAGATGCCGACTTGGTCAATTACATTAAAGAAAAATATCCCATGGTAAAATGTGCCGTGGCTACGTGCTGGGAGGAAGGCCCCAAAGCTTACCACACCTGCAACAATTCGTGGTACACTTTCATGGATGGCGGCCCGTGGGCGCCCTGGATTCCGAGCAAGCAGAACGTGCATGCACCGGCAGCCGACGAGGCGGAGGACAGTGGTATTGTGGCGATTCCTCATCTGTCCCGCGACTTGATCGCATGTTACGACGGCAACGGCTCCAACTTCGGCACGCATCCCCAGAACGTGCTGCGAAGCATGAGCTACGACTCCAAGACATGGGAGTTTCCGTATCTGTACAATCTGATCGACCAGTTCCGTGCCTTGGCGAAATACAACAACGGCTACGCATACAACATGATGTTCGTGGGTCCCGGCTGGATGAATAAGATGGGCCGTTGGGAGGCGCCTTATGAACTGCTTTTAAAGTCCTATGAGGACGGTATGGCATACTACGGTCAGCTCAAGAAAGAGGGCAAGCTGGATGACATGACCATGGCGGAGTTCGCCGATTATTTTCGCGCTAACAGACGGCTGACGGAGCCTGAGTGTGCATTGTGGAGAGATATCTTATACGGGTCCGATAAGCAGTTGTTCTGGTACTGCGACCCTTATATGAGAGTCTGTGCCAACATGGATCAGGGCGGTGCCATCGTTGACTTGCGCCCTTATGCTGCGAAGCTGGAGTGGCCTGTAGGTATCGGCACGAAACATGTGTGGGATGCTTCCTATCCATTCCTGATTCAGGAGAAATACAGGGCAGGATATTTCACGCACTATGCGGGCGAAGGAACGGTCAGAAGCGCAAAGCTGACACACAACGGAGAGGAAGTTGACCTGTGCTTATGCAGGACGAAAGCGCATTTTTCCCAGGAGGGCAACACGAGGATACTGACCCTTGACCCTGTGGATATCGAGTTCTATGATCTGACGGTGAAACTTCAGACGAAGATGTACTTTGAGGAAGGAAGCTCCAATATCAAGATTGAGAGAAATATTCTTGAGATGAGCGATCCCGCTGCGGAAGTGGAGCTCAATGAGTATATGGTGGCATGTTACGGTACGACTGAGTACTCGGAGGACATGACAGGTATTACTCTGTCTGTCACAGATGGCGCTAACACGGAGAAGATCGATTACGCATACAAATGCCGTGAGGCGCAGATCCAAGGAGCGACGGAGGCGGTTGCGGTCGTACCGCAGATCGAGACGAGAGTGTCTTTAAGCTGCGAGAAGAAGGATGCGGTCGGATACATCAGGGAAGGTTACGCATTCTCCCCGATGTTCACGCTGGGTTACACGACCAAGTTAAAAGATAAGGAGGTATTTGCGACATGGCTCAATCTGGGAAAGGCAAATTAAATTACAGGTGTCCCTCCTGCTTCATGAGAGACTTAGACATTG
>JAFLTD010000094.1 GCA_022510625.1 Lachnospiraceae bacterium | reverse complement strand
TTAAGCCCAATCTGCTCCAAACCGCCTAATGGGATTACTTTCAGCTTAGAAGCTGCATTCCCCTGTTCAATTCTTTTCAAACAAATTTCCTCCATTCTCTCTCGGTTAGGAAGCAATATGCACTGTCGTCCCTCATATTTCCGGTCCGTCGACAACAATCCATCCGGCATGCTTCTTCCCGAATACCTTAAAAAATAAATAATGAATTGTCACGTTAATTCAATATCTTCCAACATATTTTCAAATACAGCCGCCACTGCATTCAATTCCTCATCATCCGTTACGATCTCATATACCGCCTCGTCCGCTTCCAACGCCGAAGTGTCGCGCAGAATAAGGGCTTCTCCGTTGCCGTCCTCAGAATCCGTCACCAGAATATAATCTGTACCTCCCAGTCTGGTCTGTTCCAATACATAGAACGGGACGGGTTCTCCGCCCTCCGGTGTAAAAATAACTTTCTCCACTTAATCTTTCTCCTTACCGGCACGATAATCCAAGTACCCCTGTAAAATAAATACCGCCGCAACCTTGTCCACGTATTCTTTGCGGCGCTCTCTGCGTATACCTGCTTCCATCATTGCTTTATCTGCCGCTACTGTAGTGAGCCTCTCATCCCACAAGGTCACGGGCAAACCTGTTCTTCTCTCCAATTTATCTTGAAATTCCATCGACAGTTCTGCCCTGTCGCCTATCGTATCGTTCATATTCTTGGGCAGGCCAAGTACAATTTCGGACACCTCGTATTCCTCAATCAGCTCCTCGATACGCGCAAGAGTCCTCCGCAGCTTGTTCTCTTCTTTTCTTCTGATGATCTCAATTCCCTGCGCCGTGATAAGAAGTGGGTCGCTGATTGCCACACCCACCGTCTTGGAACCGAAATCCAAACCCATAATTCTCATATGCTCTTCCGTCACTACTGTTTCAGAGAATTCTTAATGTACTCTACAAGCATCTCTTCCACCAACTCGTCACGCTCCACTTTCATAATCAGGCTGCGTGCGCTTTTGTGGCTGGTGATATAAGTAGGATCACCGGACATGATATATCCTACGATTTGGTTTACCGGATTATATCCCTTCTCTGTCAGTGCTTCATATACTGTCGAGAGCACAAGTTTGACCCCTGTCTCCGGCTCAGTCTCTACCGTAAAAAATTGTGTGTTTTCTAAATCCTGCATAGTTTCACGCCCTTATCCATTGTTAAGTCGACCTTCGAACCAACTTTTTTAATATTACCCCTATCATTACCATAATACTCTATCGCAACGCAAAATTCAATCATTTTAAAATCATGACATCGTCTTCCAAAAACCCAACAATCGTTCCTTTGATGATTTGATTGACAAGGTCCTGTGACCGATCGGCTTCCTTGGCAGCCTTCACATACTGAGGCGTATGACCGACCCAGAAAATCCTGCCGTCCTTTTCCTTCTTCTCCTCTACCAGAACCTCTGTCTCACTGCCTATATAACCTGCCCGATAGGCATGTGACATCTGTCTCTCCGCTTCCGCCAAAATCGCACTGCGCCTGCTCTTCTCTGCTTCCGTCAGCTGCCCGTCCATCATCGCGGCCTTCGTGCCCTGTCTCTTGGAATACTTGAAGATGTGCATCTCATAGAAATTGACACTGCGCACGAACCGTTCCGTGATATCAAACTCTTCCTCCGTCTCCCCCGGGAAACCTACAATCACATCCGTAGTAATCGCCGGATTTGGATAATATTTCCTGATAATCTCTGTTGTCCGAAAGTATTCCCCACTTGTGTAATGCCTATTCATTCTGCCAAGCACCGCATCGCACCCACTCTGCATTGACAAATGAAAATGGGGGCATATCTTCGGCATGGCGCTGATCCGCTGCACAAATTCCTCAGTGACAATGCGCGGTTCCAAGGACCCCAGGCGAATACGCTTCAAGCCGTCTATCATATTAAGTTTGGCAAGCAGCGTCAGCAGTTCGGAGGCGCCCCTGTCGATTCCGTAGGAACTGATATGTATGCCCGTTAACACAATTTCTTTATAACCTGCTGCCACGATACCCTTAACTTCATGCAGTATATCTTCCTCCCTGCGGCTTCTGATCCTTCCCCTTGCATAGGGAATGATGCAGTAAGAACAAAACTGATTACATCCGTCCTGAATCTTAATATACGCTCTTGTGTGCTCTGCGGTTTTAGTCAGTGTCATCTCCTCATACTCGTCCGTATGATTGATATCGATGATTGTATCCTCGCTCTCCCTGTTATTTAAATAGTCCTCCAGAATAGACACCAACTGCCTCTTGCGGTTATTGCCGATGGCAAGATCAATGGCAGCATCCTTCTTTACGGCATCTTCCCCGGTCTGCACATAACAGCCTACCGCTACAACTACAGCATCAGGATTAAGTTTCTTGGCACGATGCAGCATTTGTCTGCTCTTCCGGTCCGCAATATTGGTCACGGTACAGGTATTAACAATATATATATCTGCCACCTCATCAAAAGGTACAATTTTGTACCCTCTTTCCTGCAATATTTGTTGCATAACGTCCATCTCATATCCGTTGACTTTACAGCCCAGATTGTGTAATGCTACACTTTTCATAGTAATCCCCGCATATTTTGTGTTGATTTATCATTGACTTTTGCAGTCTCAACCTTTAGTATTATAGCAGAAGGTGTGAAATCTAAAGGAGGTAAGACTGAAATGAAAACAGTACAGATTTCTTTGAATTCAATCGATAAGGTTAAGTCTTTTGTAAATGATATCACAAAGTTCGATTATGACTTCGATTTAGTATCCGGCAGATACGTTATTGATGCGAAATCTATCATGGGTATCTTCAGTTTAGATTTATCCAAGCCGATTGACTTGAATATTCATGCTGAAGACGGTGCTGATGATGTCGTTGAAGCGTTAAAACCGTACATCATGTAATCAGTACATATAACTTATAATTATGAACATGAGTTGGCTTCTTGGAGCCAACTCATTTTACAATAATCACTTCATCCGTATCAAGTGCGGTCTGCACCAGTTCATCAATCTTCTCATCCAGATTATGTTCGTGCTTTCTGATAATATTCAAATTCGGTTTCGTCACCGGGTGTTTAGCCACAAAAATCGTACAGCAGTCTTCATACGGCTGAATGGAGGTCTCATAGGTATCTATCTTCTCGGAAATATCTACGATATCCATCTTATCGAATCCGATAAGCGGTCTGTAGACCGGCAGCCCGCACACGTCATTGGTCGCCATCAGGCTGTGCATCGTCTGCGATGCAACCTGCCCTATACTCTCCCCGGTGATCAGTCCCAAACATTCTGTTTCTTTCGCAATGTGTTCCGCAATGCGCATCATATAACGGCGCATAATGATCGTCAGTTCATCATGAGGGCATTTGTCATAGATATAGAGCTGTATATCGGTGAAGTTGATAACATGCAGGTAAATAGGTCCGGTGTAAGCGGCTACTTTCTTAGCCAGATCCACCACTTTCTGCTTCGCACGTTCACTCGTATATGGCGGAGCATGAAAATACACCGCATCAATCTTAACTCCCCGCTTCGCAATCATCCAACCCGCAACCGGAGAATCGATGCCGCCGGAAAGGAGAAGCATGGCCTTGCCGCCCGTGCCCACCGGCATACCACCCGGTCCCGGTATAATCTCGGAATAAATATAAATCATATCACGCACTTCGACGTTCAGCATGATATCCGGATTGTGCACATCCACGCGCATCTCAGGATAGGCATCGAGAATGATGCCTCCCAACTCCATATTCATCTCCATGGAATTTAACGGATAATTCTTCCTTGCACGTCTCGCCGCTACCTTAAAAGACTTATTCTTATCAGGATATACCTTATCGATATACTCGATAACGGTCTTACCTAATTTCTCAAAGCCTTCATCTTCCACATAAACCATCGGACAGATGCCGGATATGCCGAATACCCTCTTAAGTCCGGCCACTGTCTCCTCATAATCAAAATCAGAGACAGCATCCACATAGATACGTCCGTCCGTCTTGCGCACGGCAAATTTACCGTCACATTTCTTCAGGGCATATTTAATCTGCTGTACCAACGCATTTTCAAATAAATAACGATTCTTTCCTTTTACGCCGATCTCCGCATATTTTATCAAAAAAGCAGTAAACATATTATCTCCCATGTCTTTCTGTATCTTACGATCTCAGTATAACTTCATCTCTTCATATATTTTCTAAGCATCGGGATCACTTCGGATAATGCCTGTATAGTATACTGGATTTCCTCCTTGGTTGTAAAGACGGAAATGCTGAAACGTATCGTGGAATCCAACAGATCCTTCTCCACTCCAATTGCCTTTAATGTCGCCGAAGGCTGCGGTTTTTTGGCCGCACAGGCACTGCCTGCGGACACATAGATCCCCCGCTCCTCCAACGCATGGAGCAGCACTTCGCTTCGCACGCCCCGTATCGAAAGACTTACGATATGCGCTGCGCCTTCCCTGCCGGGACATCCGTTGACTCTGACATTATCAATATCACTTACGCCGCGAATGAACATATCGCGCAATTCATACATTCTGTCCATGTCCTCGTCCAGATTGGCATAGACAATCTCTGCCGCCTTGGCAAGTCCGGCAATTCCCGGAACATTCTCCGTGCCGGAACGCATGCCTTTTTGCTGACCGCCGCCGTATATGATAGGACTGATTTTGGCACCATCCCTGATGTACAGGAATCCGACACCTTTCGGACCGTGAATTTTGTGTCCGCTGACAGACAACATATCCACGTGCATCCTGGCGGGATAAATACGGAATTTACCGAACCCCTGTACCGCGTCCACATGGAAAAGAGTATTCGGATTCATACGCCCTATCAGCGCTCCGGCTTCCTCAATGGGTTGAAGGCTTCCTATCTCATTGTTGGTGTGCATAATTGACACGAGAATCGTATCCGGCCTGATCGCGCGCTCCAAGTCTCTCAAAGATATTCTTCCCTCACGGTCCACGGGGAGATAAGTAACCCGAAATCCCTGATTCTCCAAATGTGCCATGGTTTTTGAAACCGCAGGGTGCTCAATCGCGGTCGTGATCAAATGTCTGCCTCTTTTATGATTCGCCATCGCCGTACCGATCAGCGCAATATTATCAGACTCCGTTCCTCCGGAAGTGAACAGAATTTCTTTTTCATTGACTTTTAATATCTTAGCAAGTGTTTCTGTGGCATATCTTAGGTACTGCTCCGCTTCTACTCCTTTGTGGTGCATGCTGGAGGGATTACCGTAATCCTCACACATGATTTTGTGCATCAACTGTGCGACTTCATCAAAGCATCTGGTCGTCGCAGAATTGTCTAAATACACTTCCATGATTGTCATTCCTTTCTCTTAGCTCATCGTTAGCGGAAATTTGCCAAATAGATTTTCCATTCATAAAATCAAGACTTAATTCATATGATATAATATGTTGCTAAGATTCCAATTGATACATCAGCCACGACAGCACGGTCAGGCCCGCCGTCTCAGTCCGCAGAATGCGTCTGCCCAACGTAACGGGTTCTATACCTGCTTCGATTGCCGCCTGTATCTCACTTTCCTCAAATCCTCCCTCCGGTCCGATGAACACTGCAATCTTATCACCCGGCCCAACAGCATCTATGGCACTCTTCGTGCGCCCCATATCTTCCGCCAGTTCATAGGGAATCAATTTCACATTCATGTCCCTTGCGTACTCAATTGCCTCCCGCATACTCATAACACTATGTACTTCGGGAATCACCCCGCGCTTGCTCTGCTTTGCCGCGGCCTCCGCTATCCCTTGCCATCTGCTGACTTTGGCTGATGCTTTTTTGTCATCCAACTTCACCACACAACGTTTCGCCGCCACGGGTATCACTTTATATGCACCCAGCTCAATTGCTTTCTGAATGATCAGTTCCATTTTATCTGCTTTGGGCAGAGCCTGAAAAAGATATATTTGAGCAGGCAGCTCAACTCCGTCCTCCTTCACAAAGCGAAGTCTGCAAATCACTTCCTGATCCGTGTATTCTTCTATCCCACAGCGATATTCTCTGTTGTCAATACCATTGCTGATCGAAATCTCTTCACCGATCCTCATGCGGAGCACATTCTTAATGTGATTGACATCGCTCCCTGTTATGACGATTCTCTTATCCTGTATCTGTGACGGTTCTACGAAAAATTTATACATCCCATCACCTTGCCTTTCTTAAGAGTTGGTCTATAAAGAGAAATAGCGCCAGCCCCAATATGGCACCCGCACTGTCTATCAACACATCATTGACCTTTCCCGCACGTCCCGCTACAAACAACTGATGAAACTCATCACTGCAAGCATAGAATATCGCAAGAGCAGCCGCCACACCGGCAGTCCTGACACGGGACATCTGCCATCTTTTCAGCCACAAATATAGCAGGATTGCCAAAATCGCATATTCCGTCATGTGGGCACCTTTTCTGACAAAGCGCTCAATGGAGTTAGCTATTTCGCGGACTCTCTCATCATCTATATTCAGGTGAAAGAGCTTACCGGTTGTATTGACTATCCGATAGCTGAAACCTTCGCTGACTGCACCGGACTCTTCTTTCGTCTGCGCGGAGAAAGCGAAAATGACACACATCCACACGAGGGCTAAAATACCCGCTATGCTGCTTGACATCCGCGCACTGCTTTTTTCCTTACTTTTATCCATAACGCCTACTGATTTCTGCGCGCCGTAACCGACACCCACTCTCCCTGATAAGTTACTTCAAGAATTTCCAGACCCGCTTCCTCCACCGCACGTCTGACTGTTTCTTCCTTTGTATTAATGATACCCGAAGTAATATAGATACCGCCCTTTTTCAACTGATGGACGATGATCGGTGTGAGAGGCACCAGCACATCGGCAAGGATATTGGCGACAACAATATCATAGCACTCGTATCCGACACGGTCCTGCACTTCCTTGTCCGTGATGATATTGCCTATCATCAGCTCAAAAGATTTCGGGTCAATACCGTTGGCCGCCGTATTCTGAGCGACAGCCTCCACCGCACAGGGATCCAAGTCTGTTCCCACGGCATGTTTCGCTCCATACATCAAAGCAAGTATCGCAAGTATCCCGCTGCCCGTACCCACATCCAGAAACTCTGTATCCGGCGTGATATATTTCCTAATCTGACGAATGCACAACTGCGTCGTCTCGTGCATTCCGGTGCCGAAAGCGGTTCCGGGATCGATATGCAATATCTTCTTATCCTTGTCCTGCTCTCCGACTTCCTCCCACGAGGGAATGACAAGCAAATCATCTATATAGAACTGGTGAAAAAACTGTTTCCAATTATTGATCCAGTCAATATCCTCAGTCTCTGTCACCGAAATACTTCCCTCACCTATATCCATGAAAAACCGCAGTTCATCAAGTTCTTGTTCAATCTGTGCAACAATAGTTTCACGGTCGGTGAGCATACCGTTTATTTCCGGACTGCCATCCTCTTTCTCTTCCACAAAAAAGCTGAGATAGGCAATACCGTCATCCTCCGGTCCGTCCGGCAAAATGTCCACAAACATCTGCTCCTTCTCGAAGGCTGTCAACGGAATCTTGTCTTCAATCTGCGCACCCTCCAGACCAATATCATAGAGGGTGCTGATAATGATGTCTTCCGCTTCCGTTATCGTTTTGATTCTGAATTTCATCCATTTCATAGATTCATTCCTCTAGTCGTCAGAATCCTGTCTGTCATCCTCAATTTTGCCGGTGTCAGCGCCCTTATCACCGCCTGTGACCGACGGCATATCCGGTGTAATCAAATGATTCTCATCCTCACCGTACTGTACATATTCACCGTATTCCTGCCAGATATTGCATATCCATGTCTTGCCCTGATTGAAGATGATTTCATTTCCTTCCTCATCATAGAATTTAGCGGGGGTGAAATCTCCGTCGTAACGCAGCCATGTACCCTTAATCACTTTGCCGTTGGTAAAGACAAGAGCATCCCCCTCCCCGTGTACACCAAAGGCGAGATAGTCATGGTCATCGCGCACTTCTCCGTGACAGTACTGGAACACAACATTGCTGACTGTAAGCTGCTCATTGTTGTATTCGTCAATCTGCTTCTGACCGTCCTGATAACGATAGTACAAATGATCGTCCTCATGATATTCAAAATACGGATGATATGCGCCGTATCCGCCGGAATTGCTGCCCGATACGCCACCCGGGTAAATCAACACTGCCGTATCATGATCCGCATAGTCCGCAATTACATCCTCTGCCGCAAACAAGAACTGCGGTACATGATTCCAGTCGTAAGTCCAATCATATCCCAGCCGTTCCACCGCCTTAAATAAACCGTCTATCTTGAGATATCCTGTAAACTCTGTGGCATATCCCGGACGACTGACTCTGCCAAATGCCTCATCCGCAGGATTGTGAATGCCTACTACCGCCGCACTGACATTATAGTAATTTGGTCTGTTTATCAATTCCTCAACATAGGGTCTCGCCAATCCCCAGTTACAGTATATCGCTTCATATCCCATCGCTACATACACGAAATAATCGCGACTGCTCCTCACCGGACCTATTCTGTCTAAATCATCGAAATCTTCAACCACCGCCATGAGTCTGGTGATACGTCCCTCCACCGGCGCTTCGTAAATAACACTCGCTTTTGACAGCCCATACTGCGGCATAGCAGGCTTGTTGTTGGGAATCATAACTGCAATCGGTCTTCTGGTCGCCTGATCCGTGCCTTTCCACTCCCCTGTTAAGAAGCTTTGAATCTCACCGTTTACAACCATCCTCTCTTCGATTACAGGATATGCCGTAGTGGGCTCCTCAACAATTTCTACCTCTTCTTCAGGTTCTTCCTCCGGTTCTGGCACTTCCTCCGTCACATCCGGCTCCGGCGCAGACTCTTCCTCTTTTTTACCGCAGCCTGCTGCACACATAGCGATACACAAGACTGTCATAATAAGTAATGCTATTCTCTTTTGAAACATACTAACCTCTTTTCCACACGTTATGTTTTGTAAATTATTCAACAAGAATTGCGAAGCAATTGTTGCAACGCAAGCCCATTGGCTTGCGTTTATTATACCCGAAAAAAAGGATACTGTACACTTGAATTTGAAAAAGTAAAAATAAGTTAAAAAACCTCTTTCACCGAAACACTCCGGTGAAAGAGGTTTGCAATAAATTATTTTCTGAATTTCTTCTTGCCCTTAGCACCGGAATCCTCCGCACCGCCGGAAGAGATATTTTTAGCCGCATTAAGCGTATCACCCGTCTGCTCATCAAACTTCTTCAACAATTCCCTTGCTTCGTGGGAAAGTTTATCGGGCACCTGAACCACCAGTGTCACATAGTGGTCGCCTCTGATACTCTTGTTCCGCAGAGACGGCACACCTTTGCCTTTCAGGCGCACTTTAGTGTCGGTGGGCGTTCCTGCCTTGACATCGTATATTACTTTACCGTCCACTGTATCAATAACGATCTCGCCGCCCAGTGTTGCAATTGCAAAGGACATCGGGACGGTAGAGTATATGTTCTCATCCTGCCTCTGGAAAATCGGATGCCTGCCCACTACTACTTCTACCAGCAGATCGCCTCTCGGTCCGCCGTTCGATCCCGGCTCACCTTTATCGCGAATCCGGACACACTGTCCGTTATCGATACCCGCCGGAATAGATACTTGTATTTTCTTCTTATTTGCAATATAGCCGGTACCCCGACAGTCAGGACATTTATCTTTAATGATTTTACCGGTTCCGTGACAATCCGGACAAGTCTGCACATTTCTGACCGTGCCGAAGAAAGACTGTTGGGTAAAGACTACCTGGCCCTTGCCGCCGCACTTCGGGCATGTCTCCGGACTTGTACCCGGCTTGGCACCGGTCCCGTGACACGCTGTACATTCATCTTTCAGAGTAAGTTCAATCTCTTTCTCCACACCGAAAACGGCTTCCTCGAATGTAATCCGAACACTGGTGCGGAGATTTGCACCTTTCATTGGTCCGTTACTTCTGCTGCGGCGTCCGCCTCCGAAAATATCACCGAATATATCACCGAATATATCAGTGAAATCAGCACCGCTGAAATCAAAACCACCAAAACCGCCCGGCCCCCCGGCACCATCGAAAGCAGCATGACCATATTGGTCATACTGCCGTCTTTTTTCAGGATCACTCAGAATCGCATAAGCCTCGGATGCCTCTTTAAATTTTTTCTCAGCTTCCGCATCTCCGGGATTCATATCAGGGTGATATTTTTTAGCCAGAACTCTGTATGCTTTTTTGATGGCGGCATCATCGGCGTTTTTTTCTATGCCGAGCACCTCATAGTAATCACGTTTCTGTTCTGCCATAGGTTTAGACCTCTCTGTAATCTCCGTCTACCACATCA
>JAFLTD010000093.1 GCA_022510625.1 Lachnospiraceae bacterium | reverse complement strand
TGTCTAAGAATGATTATAACCAGAATTCACAGAACGACAAGCAGCAGGACAAGTCTAACAGCCAGAACAGCCAGAATACCCAGAAGAACAATTCTAAGAACAGTTCCGGCAACAATACACAGGACAACCAGAAGAACAGCAACTACTAAGGGAATCCTAAGTTATTCGTAAGCAGCAAGGATCAAAAAGCGGTATGGCCGTAAGGCGGTACCGTTTTTTGCATGCCTGCGCTTTCATAAATAATATGTAAAAAATGTAAAACATAGTTTTGCAGATTGTTATTTTAGAGACTTTAGTATACAATGTCTAGTATGGATAGATTTGAGTACATTGTGCCTTGCCATTTCGGCCTGGAGGCGGTTTTAAAAAAAGAGATCACGGATTTGGGGTATGAGATCGTTTCCGTGGAAGATGGCAGGATCACTTTTGCCGGTGACGCAGAGGCTCTGTGCCGCGCCAATATTTTTCTTCGCACCGCGGAGAGGGTACTTCTGAAAGTGGGCAGTTTCCATGCGGAGACTTTTGAAGATCTTTTTCAGGGGACGAAGGCGCTGCCGTGGGGAGATTATATTCCGAAGGACGGCAAGTTCTGGGTTACGAAGGCGGCGAGCGTCAAGAGTAAGCTGTACAGTCCGTCCGATATTCAGTCAATCATGAAGAAGGCGATGGTGGAGAGCATGAAGGCCGCCTATCGCGAGGATTGGTTTCCGGAGAGCGGTGATGCATATCCCATACGAGTCTTTCTGATGAAGGACGAAGTGACGGTGGGGATCGATACCACCGGGGATTCTCTGCATAAACGCGGTTACAGGAAACTGACCGCCAAGGCTCCTATAGCGGAGAATCTGGCGGCAGCCCTCATCATGCTGACACCGTGGAAAGGTGACCGCATTCTGGTGGACCCGTTCTGCGGAAGCGGGACGATTCCGATCGAGGCAGCCATGATGGCGGCGAATATCGCGCCGGGGATGAACCGCAATTTTACGGCGGAAGAGTGGACGCACATCGTGGACAGGAAATGTTGGTATCGTGCCGTGGATGAGGCGGAGGCTCTGATCGATACGAATGTGGAGACGGATATTCAGGGTTACGATATCGATGATGATATGGTATCCATAGCCAGAGCGAATGCGAAGTTGGCGGGCGTGGATCATCTGATTCATTTTCAGCGAAGAGATGTCGCACAGCTGAGTCATCCTAAGAAGTACGGATTCATCATCACGAATCCGCCCTACGGCGAGCGCATTGAGGATAAACAGAATCTGGCCGGACTCTACAGCATGATCGGCGAGCGCTACAGGATGTTGGACAGCTGGTCTATGTATCTGATCACCGCCTACGAGAAGGCGGAGCAGTCGATCGGCAGGAAAGCGGATAAGAACAGGAAAATCTATAACGGCATGATGAAAACCTATTTTTATCAGTTTATGGGACCCAGACCGAGTGGGAGTAAGAGATAGATATGCAGCAGAACAAGTTGATGATAAGAATGGCAATATATTGTTTTGTTTTTGTGGCGACGGCGATGGGCGCTATGCTGTACTATTCCGCCAACAAGATTATTGTGGTGGCGGATGTGGCGCAGGATGATGCTGTTCAGAGCACCGACCGCAATGTGCCCGTTGCAGTTGTGGAAGATAAGAACCGGATCAGCATTGACCGAAGCAACAATAATACAAGTTATTTTTGTATTCCTCTACCGGAGAGCGTGCGCGTGGAAGAGGTGACCATCGAGAACCATTATATGGACAGGGAACTGTGGATCAGCATTGAACCTAAAGAGATGTCCGGTCTTAATAAATTCTACGAGAACAACAGCGTCTACGGCAACAGCGCGAGTGTGCTGGAAGGACATTTTGATGTTGAGAGACAGCGGATATGTCTGCGGTTTGAGCTGACGGATGTATATGAGTACCACAGTATATTTGAGGATAACACTCTGTATGTGGAGTTCATGGCACCTAAGGAAGTATATGATAAGATCATTGTGATCGACCCGGCGTACGGATCGGATGATACGGGCGTATCGATAGAGGGAATCTCCGCCAAGGATATCACGCTGGAGGTTGCCAAAGCATTAAAGACAAAGCTGGACGAGACGGATGTCAAGGTGTATTATACCAGAATGGATGACAGCAATCCGGACGCGGAGAGCCGTGTGAAGCTGGCGGCGGCCACTAAGGCGGACATGTTGATTCGCATAGAGGTGGCAGGAGCGGAGAGCAGTAAGGAGTACGGTACGGAGGCGGTCTACAACAGCAGATTTTTTATTCCCGGCTTTGGCAGCATAGAACTGGCGGATCTGCTGGAACACGAGGTGGTGACCGCGATCAGCGGCAAGGCCAACGGACTTTTGGAGGCGGGTGAGGATGATACGGTCATCTGTGATGCCACGGTGCCGGCGGCGGCAATCAAGGTGGGTTATCTGACCAACAGTCAGGAGGCAATCCTCTTACAGCGCGAAGATTATATACAGCGCATTGCGGAAGGAATCTATCAGGCCATCATCAAAGCCTATGAAGAGTAAGGACAGACGATAATGGGACAGAGAATAATATTTGCCACGGGCAATGCGGGGAAAATGCGTGAAATCAGAGAGATTCTCGGAGATATGGGCATGGAGATTCTGTCCATGAAAGAGGCGGGGATTGATGCGGATATCGTGGAGGACGGAACTACATTTGAAGAAAATGCGGTTATCAAGGCAAAGGCGGTGGCACAGCTGCTGAAAGAGAGCGCCGGGAAGGAACAAGACAGCGTTGTCGTGCTGGCGGACGATTCCGGTCTGGAGATAGATTTCTTAAACAAAGAACCGGGCATTTATTCAGCCAGATATATGGGTGAGGATACGCCGTTTAGTGTAAAAAGCCGCAATCTGATCGAGCGTCTTGAAGGTGTTCCGGATGAAAAGCGAATTGCAAGATTCGTGTGTGCTATCGCCGCGGTGTGGCCGGAGGGTGAAGTGACTGTCACACGGGGCGTGGTAGAAGGCAGAATCGATTACGAAGAAAAAGGGGATAACGGGTTCGGATACGATCCGATTTTCTATGTACCGGAATTTGAATGTACTATGGCACAGCTTACCGATGAGCAGAAAAATCAGATTAGCCATCGCAGTAAGGCTTTAGAAGCAATGAAAGAGGAACTGAAGAAAAGGATAACGTAATATTATGAAGATACTGATCGTCAGTGATACCCATCGCAACAATGCAAACTTTATGAAAGTGGTGGAGAAGACAGGACCACTGGACATGGTGATCCATTGCGGTGATGTGGAGGGAAGCGAACTGTTGATTTCCAAGGCGGCCGGGTGTCCCGTGGAAATGGTGCAGGGCAACAATGACTTTTTCTCGGATCTGCCCAGGGAAAAGGAGTTTGCGCTGGGACAATACAGAGTTTGGCTGACTCATGGGCATAACTATTATGTTTCCATGAACAATGAAATCATCAAGCAGGAAGCCAGAATGCGGGAAGTGGATATTGTGATGTGCGGGCACACCCATAAACCGGTGGTTGATATAGGAAGAGACTTGACGCTGATCAATCCGGGCAGTATCAGCTATCCCCGCCAGGAAAACAGGAAGCCCAGCTACATTATCATGGAGATAGACAGCGCAGGTGAAGCGCATTACACGATTAATTATTTGTCCTAACTGAAAGTCAATAATTATTTAACATTTTAGTAAAAGTACACAATAAAAAGCCTGCTAAATGTTCTCATGAGAACTTATAACAGGCTTTCTTTTATACAAATTTACTAGATAAATAGATCTAAATTATTTTTTGCATGCAAAATAAAGGTGCTTTTCACACCTGGTAAAGAGGTGATGACACTAAATCAAACTAGCACGATATTGATTGCTGCTAATACCGCCGAGGATCTTCCGGGGATAATTGTTGATCCAATCCTCAACACGCTGCACGTCTCTCTTTGATACCGTATCAAAGTCTATGCCTTTGGGAAAGAATCGACGGATCATCCGGTTGATGTTTTCATTGGTGCCACGCTCCCAGGAGCTGTAAGGATGACAATAAAAAAGCGTGGTTCGATTGCCTTTAGTGTAACGGCTTTTCTCGATACCCTCACCGTTCAGGAACTCAACACCATTGTCACAGGTGATCGTCCGGAACTTTTCCCGGAACGATCTGCTCCCGGTCTGACGCTCGAGCATATTGAGGGCATGAACAACAGAAGCAGCCTTTTTATCTTTCAATTTGATTATGATCTCTTCCCTGGTCATCCGCTCAGACAGCACCAAGAGACAGGACTTGCCTTTTCCCTGTCCACCAACGACCGTATCCATCTCCCAATGACCGTATGTGTTTCGCTGCATAATATCCGAATCCCGTTTTTCTATGGATCGGCCGGAACGATTATTCAACGACACGGTAGATTTACGAGGTTTCTTTTCCTTAACTGCTTTCTTATAGGGCAGATCACTGCAGGATATATTCAGGAACAGACCCATGTCTATATAATTATAAATCGTACCCTTGCAGATGCTTGTGCTGAAATGCAGCCCCTCATTCTTCGCATGCAGGAGCAGCGCTGCAGGAGAATATTTCTTATTCCCGATCATGTCCTCTATGTATGCAGCGAGCTGATGATCATTCCCGATCTTCAGATTTCGTCCCCGGTTGGACATGTTCTTTTCACTGACCATCTGCGCATAGTCTGCCTTATATACATCATGTTCCACAAGATGCGTATCAAGCTGCCTGACAGTTCCCTTCCGCACCTCATACCGGATAGTGTGGTATTTGTGGCCAAGACATTCCGCGATCTGCCGTATACTGTAGTTCTGTTGGAGAAGGATTTCTATCTGGTATCTTTCTGCTTCCGTAATGTAATTGTACATATGACACCCCCTTAACTTAAGGATGTCATAAAAAAAGACCGTTAATAAAGGGTAAATTAAACGCATACGCGCCCTTTACTAAGGTCATTTTTTATGTGGCTGACCGATACAAAACGAATCAGCCGGAGAAAAAAGCTTGAACAATGAACATTGAACACATGGGGGAGTGTCGTAGTGCTCCCCCATGCTGCAAAACACCACCTACAGCAAGAACATTTGTTTTAATCATCAAAATGATCTATATAATATCGACACCAGCAAAACTCCCTTTCATCTTCAGGAGCATCAAAAGGACATTCTAAACAACATTTAGGTAAATCATAAATTTTAACATAACAATATGGATCAATCTTCTTTTCCGTATTCAACATAAGTAGCCTCCCACGTCCTAGATTTAATGAACTCTTTCATGACCAGCGTTCCGGAGTCGCACAAGACCCGAAACCATATCTCATTATGTTCCCTGGCGTACCGGAGCAGCTGCGCGTAGGATATGACTTTTTCCCGGTCACACCAGTCGATCATTTCAGAGATCGAATCATATTTATCCGTTGGAAGCGCGATCACCGTTACATAATCCGCACCCGGTCCATAAGCAAAGACATCATTGGGATCATACTGTGCCTTATCCGGATCATCCAGATGACACAGATACCTGGCATTACCCCGGAGAGAAGATATCTTTTCGACTCCAACACCATTTATGACCTGAAATATCTCTGCAGCCTGATCGGCAGTCTTGACACCGTCAAACATCAAAAGAACGTGATAATGCGGTTTCTTCAGGTTCCCAGAACCATCTTCAAGAAGATCCTGATCATGCAGCGGAGAGAGGAAGAACGGAACATTAAAGGATTTAAGCATATCTATCCAATCTTCCGGAGCTGATTCGGGATATACGATAGTGCCCCAGTTACGAGTTCTTGGTATTCTTTCAGACATAAAACATCACCTCAATCCGTTTCGTTTTCTAAACTTACGTTTTGCCGGCAGCCCACCGCCCCATGGGAACCGCTGCCCGGCAATCTGCAGCAAGCTGCAGAACACTTTCGATAAAAAACCATAATCAAAGGGAAAGTAGGATCTTGGATATTCAACTTTCGTTTAGATCAATAAACATTAAGTCGGGTTCTACTTCCTCTTTTTCCTCTTTCTCCGGTGTGGCAAGTGGCAGCGTAATCGTGGGGCCCCTTTTTTCCCCACTCATCCGCTGATCCTGTCCCGGGGCGTCAAAATGATTGTAAGAGTCATAGATTGCGAACAGTTTCTTTGAGCCAAAGAAAAAGTTGCCCTCGATCCTTTCCCTGATCGGATACCAGTACTTCACCGCAACATACATATTGTTACGGGTGAACAGTCCCACAAAAAAGCCGATGAAACCGAAGTTGCTGACCTTACGGTGGATCTCTTCATACTCGATCAGGCAGCGGATCTGACGATCGAGCATCCGGTCGAACTGCGCAGCAAGTACCACATCATAACCATAATGCCGGTGCTGGGTAAAGAACGAGAGCCATCCCTGACGGCTGATGTTCTGCCATTCCCGGCTGTTGAAGAGCAGCTGCGCTTCATCTATGATCAGCAGGATCTCGCCTTCCTTCAGACGACGTTTAAGATGCCAGGACAATTTCCTTGAGAACTGCAGGAGCCTGTCCGGAGTCAGGCGGTAATTGGTAACAAAAAGATAGGTACCTTTGCAGCGCTTGATCGCTTTAGTGTTCACGTAGAAGTTCCCAATGATGACACGTTTGAACATCCTGAGCCTTGTCCGGATCTCCCTTGCTGTATGTAGACTCTTTCCACTTCCGGGCGTGCCGGAATACAATTCGATCATAAATACACCCCCTTATCCCAACAATTTGACCCATCTGGCGATCACGCTCCAGGCATAATATGATGCTATGGCTCCGATCCAGAGCGTACCGATCTTAATAAAATCACCGATCGGCAGAAACCAGTTGATATACCCAAGGTATGGAAGAGAAGACAGTTCCTGGATCACAGGCGTAAACGGAGAAAGCGGAAACAACGAGATCACCAGATCCAGAAACTTGTCCAATATCTGTTTCATAAATGAGAGCATCAGATCACCACCTTATCACTTTTGACGTGGCGAACATCAGGAATATGACAAAACTTACTTTCTCACAGATCCGGATCACTTTGGCCACATCATCAAACATTGATATATCTAAAACCACGCTATCCTGATAGTTGAGCGCCGGGATCACCACCGGGAAGTCAAACCGCGGAGCGACCGGATCGGCATCCAGGACATTCAGCAGCGCAACAAAATCAAATGGGATGCAGAACGGAAAAATGTCACGCAGATCAACTTTGTAATCATTCTCATCCATATCGACATCCGTATCCGAACCGGTACCACCACCCGGATTTGTACCGGGATCGGTACCAGGATCCGTGCCGGTACCGGGAGATGTTCCGGGATTGCTACCAGGAGCAGGATAAACAGATGGATTCGCTGCAGGGTCGATAACAACATCCTCTACATAAGACGGATATTTAATCGGGGCGAGAGAAGGATCTACTTCAGGCAATCTATCTGTACCCAATTGAGCGAAATAGTCACGAAGATAATTTAACAGATCATCTTTTGTCGGATTAGCACCAAGAGCATTCAAACCTTGATGACGAGCGATATTATACCAATTTGACAACGCATTTAATCCAGTAAGCGGATCAATAAGTTTACCAGACCAATCATCCTGTAGCCAATCAGCTACTTGATAAGTCTTTGCATAATTTAATGCACCAGTAAAATCGTTACTTTTAAAAGCAGCTCTTGCAGCATCTTCCGATGCAAAAATAGGAAAATTTGCAACCATTGTTTTTGAAGAAGCATCACCTATCATAGACCTAGAACCAATAGAATCAAAAACGCCATTTTTATATAATGTATAGCCAATATTTGCAGTTAAAACACCATATGAACCACTAAAATATTCAATCCATATACCAAAATTAGTTTTATAGCCAAACAATTTATTCATAGTAGAACCGGAAAATATATATTCAAATCTATCACCATTAGAGGCATAAGAATCAGCATATCCTGATATATTATAAGAACCATCAGCATTTTTTATCGATTCATAATTACTGAATGTATCATTGAAATTTGCCAAGAAATCCGCAAGAATGCTGTCAGGCTCACCATTTACCCATTTCTGATATTGATCTGAAATACCTTTAGCGATAGCTGCAGCACCTGCAGCTGTAAAAGCCATAAATCCTTCTACAGCATCACCTACTTGCTTTGGAAAATGTATGACATTATCGTCATCATCATCGTCGTCATCATCTCCGTCACCGTCATTCTTACCACCCTGAATAACAGTAAAATCAGTCTCTGCAGTTTCTTTTAAAGCCTCCGTCCCAAGTACATAAGGCTGATAATATTCACCATAACGTTGACAATACGCAATCATAGCCTGATCATAAGCTTCCCAATCACCAATATAATCTCCGGGGCTAGGTCTTGGATCTAATAAATCATTGCCAAGCATAGCAACCATAAGATCATGACCAAGTTTTGCCATGTCATCATCATGGAAATTTACCTCCGGAAGCTCACGAGCACAAGAATATCCATAAAAAACACTTCCAAAAGAACGGCATATCTCATACATTACGTCATATCCTAATACCAGAGGCCCGGCTGCATGAGTTACTGAGATATCATTGACTGATATGAAAGCATTACCAACAGATACAAACAATATCAATACTGTCAGAATAAATGCAAATAATCTATGTACAAATTTTCTTTTCATATAAACACCCACTTTACTTTATTTGATAAAACTATTAAGATAGTCTAAAGGAGATATAACCATGAAAATCTATGTTGAAATTGCCATCTTTATTTTATTTTTCATATATCTATATAAAAAGTTCTGCTGGAAGCCAAGGATCAAGATCGTAAAGGCACCGACACCGGATGACATCAAAAAGCAGCATAAAAGAGACAGACGATTCCGGAAGATCAAACGCCATTTCAGGATCCCATATCGTGGCAAAACTCAAATAACAGAGTTCGACAAAACAAAACCATATATCGAAAGTGCATGGAACGAAGTAGAACATCGCAAATAAAAAAGAGCAAGGCATTTAAATGCCTATGCCCTTTTTTAATGGAACTAACCGCGGATCTTCTTCAACCAGCTGATTCCGAACTTGACACCGACTATCGCGCCTACGACTAAGACGATCGCAGGAACTACAATCGCAAGCACAGAGAACAGCTGACCCTGTACAGTGTTAACGGAATCAGTCATTACCTGGGTAACATCAAAAGTTGAAGATGCTCCTTCAGCCAATGCACCGGTAACAAGAGGAACTACCTTGTCAATAACCATGTCAATTCACCTCCCTTTTAACATTTGCAGCAAACTTGTGGCCACGTAATCAATGATTATTACAATACCACCCATGGAACCGCCGACTACAAGCCCCACACCGGCAATATTGATAAAGTGATATACTAATTCATTCATGTCATACCCTCCTGAGCCGGAAACCATGAACGAAAAGTGTGCCGGCAATGATACCGAGCAAAAAGATTATTACAACTGATGAACCATAGATCAGTGTCGTCTGGTCCTCGACCATCTCTGCCAGATCATCATAATTTCCGACTTCGCCCTCAGCATTGACCTGGAACATCGAATAATCAAAATCTTCGGGGAAAATAATGACGTTACCACTGACTGTTACGATCTCATTACCGATCATGACATCATCGGAAGTCTCTTCGGACTCTTCCGGTTGATCTTCAGCTTCCTCATCATCAGATTCCTCTTCTGGATCCTCTTCAAGATCTTCTGAATCTCTATCCTCAGTTAATTCGGCTTCAGTATCATCGATTTCCTCTTCCTGGGAATCCTCAAAGGAATCTTCTCCGGCAACCTGGTCTTCATATCCGGGATCATCTGCAGCCTGGTCTTCAGACTGAAGCCCTACGTTTTCCATTTCTTCCATAGCACAAATCCTACTTCCAAGCCTGCAGCTTGTACCCTACTAATACAGGTCTGCCAAATGAGCCAAGACTATACTCGGGTACAAACTCCTGACCGATCGCTTCCGTTGTAAGAGTACCTACCTGATCATCCGGCAGAAAGAAGTCTGTCGCCTTATTCCCAAATGTTCCCCTTGAATTGTCTGCCGGAGTACATTGAGATAAAGTTGTCACGATAGTCATAGGCTTTCCATCTGATTTTCTGTTGAAGTCTCGATACCCCAGCACCTGAAATTTTACACCTGCCATACTTTCACCTTTTCCTTTCCATTTCACATACTGTTTTTAGATACTTTCTCCTAAATAGGAGAGGGAAGTATTACACTTCCCAATGAATAAATGAACAACCGTTCATTTGAAATAAATTTTAAACTCATCATAATTATTTGTCCTAAAAGAAATCTGTTGACAGAGAAAAATGTATATTATATAATGTAACTTGCGTTGCGGATGGGATGCGCACAGGTGCTTTTTGCGGGGTGTGGCTCAGCTTGGCTAGAGCGCCTGGTTTGGGACCAGGAGGTCGC
>JAFLTD010000092.1 GCA_022510625.1 Lachnospiraceae bacterium | reverse complement strand
TATAAAATCCCTCTCCAAAAATCTCGTGGCTGAAGGTAAAATCGCTTACGATTTCTCCCATGATCGCCGCCTGGTTGTTTTCAATAACCTTATCTGTCATGTTTTTCTCCCTTCTACACTTTGGAATTAGTCACAGTAATTCCATTTAGTATTGTACTATCAATATATAGGAGAATAGTGAAAAAGAGAACTGTTAATGGTCGCGCAATTATGCAAAAGCTGTCGAAATTGCGCAGATTGTGTGATGCGCGTTTTACGATAGACTGTCTCATCCTTGCAAGTTATCAAGGTTAGTGCTATATTATGATAGTATGCACGGTAAGAAAGGCAAGATAACACATGAAACAGACGAGAGAAGATGTAAGAAATATAGCGATTATCGCTCACGTTGACCATGGCAAGACGACGCTCGTGGACGAGCTTTTAAAGCAGAGCGGTGTTTTCAGAGAGAATCAGGAAGTCGCGGAGCGTGTCATGGACTCCAACGATCTTGAAAGAGAGCGCGGCATCACGATCCTGTCCAAGAATACCGCGGTTATGTATAAAGATGTGAAAATCAATATCATTGACACACCCGGCCACGCCGATTTCGGCGGTGAGGTGGAGCGTGTGCTCAAGATGGTAAATGGCGTTATCCTCGTGGTAGACGCTTTTGAGGGACCCATGCCCCAGACCAAATTTGTGCTGAAGAAGGCACTGGAACTCGATTTGTCCGTAATCGTGTGCATCAACAAGTGTGACCGCCCGGAGGCAAGACCTATTCAGGTCGTAGATGAAGTGCTGGAGCTCCTGATGGATCTGGATGCAAACGATAAGCAGTTGGACTGCCCTTTCGTCTACGCTTCCGCCAAGGCAGGTACTGCCAGCACACAGCTCACTGTCAAAGGAAAGGACATGACGCCCCTGTTTGATACGATTCTGGAGCATATTCCCGCACCCACAGGTGACCCCGATGAGGGCACACAGATTCTCATAAGTACGATTGATTATAACGAGTATGTGGGACGAATCGGTGTGGGTAAAGTTGACAACGGTTCCGTCAAAGTCAATCAGGAAGTGGTGATCGTCAATCACCATGACCCGGACAAAAGGCAGAAAGTGAAAGTCAGCAAATTATATGAATTCGACGGTCTGAATAAAGTGGAGGTCAAGGAGGCAGGCATCGGCTCTATCGTTGCGATCTCCGGCATCACGGATATCCATATCGGCGATACGCTCTGCTCCCCTGAGAACCCGAATCCCATCCCGTTCCAGAAGATTTCCGAGCCGACGATCGCCATGCACTTTATCGTCAACGACTCTCCTCTTGCCGGACAGGAAGGTAAATATGTGACAAGCCGCCACCTGCGCGACAGACTGTTTCGCGAGCTTAACACCGACGTCTCTCTGCGCGTGGAGGAGACGGACACAACGGAGGCATTCAAGGTATCGGGTCGCGGCGAACTGCATCTGTCCGTCCTGATAGAAAATATGCGGCGTGAAGGGTATGAGTTTGCGGTCAGCAAGGCGGAAGTATTGTACAAGACTGATGAAAACGGCAAGAGACTGGAACCGATGGAATTGTGTTATATAGATGTACCCGAAGAGTTTTCCGGAACTGTGATAGAGAAATTAAGCCTGCGCAAAGGCGAACTGCTGAATATGGGACTTGCATCCGGCGGTTACAGCCGTCTGGAGTTCTCCATTCCCTCCCGCGGACTGATCGGTTACCGGGGAGAGTTCCTGACAGACACAAAGGGCAACGGCATCATGAACAGCATTTTTGACGGCTACGGTCCCTATAAAGGTGATATCCAGTACCGCAAACAAGGCTCCTTGATTGCCTTCGAAGCAGGTGAAGCCATCACCTACGGCCTCTTCAATGCGCAGGAGCGCGGTACGCTTTTCATCGGACCGGGCACCAAAGTATACTCCGGTATGGTTGTGGGACAGAACGGACGCGGCGAGGATATTGAACTGAATGTCTGCAAGAAAAAGCAGCTGACCAACACCCGTTCCTCCAGTGCGGATGAGGCTCTGCGCCTGACGCCCCCGAAGATCTTAAGTCTGGAACAGGCATTGGAATTTATCGATACGGATGAGCTTCTGGAAGTGACACCGGAAACCATCCGCATCCGTAAGAAAATTCTTGATCCGACACTCAGAAAGCGCGCGGCGATTTCTGCAGCGGCCAAAAACTCATGATAACCCCAGAACAATCGACGCTACCCTGAAATAGATTAGCAGTGATATCGCATCCACAATCGTGGTAATGAATGGACTCGCCATAACAGCCGGGTCCATTCCTATTTTCTTAGCAAGCATCGGCAGGGTGGAACCTACGATTTTTGCCACAATAACCGCCATCACCAGCGTAATGCAGACCACGAAAGCAACAGACACGCTTACCTTATCGAATAAAAGAAGTCTCGCAAAATTACAGATTGCCAGCGTCACACCACACAGAACCGCCGTCCTGATTTCTTTCCACACCACGGTAAACCAGTCCCGGAACTCTATCTCATCCAGAGAGAGCCCACGGATAATGATCGCGCTCGCCTGTCCGCCCGCGTTTCCGCCGGTATCCATAAGCATCGGAATAAATGAATTCAACACTATATATCTGCTCAATGCATTTTCAAAAGAAGTGATGATTCCTCCTGTAAACGTTGCTGAAATCATCAACAACAAAAGCCACGGAATCCTTTTCTTATACGCATCAAAAACAGTGGTCTTCAGATAAGGTTTATCGGACGGCATTACGGCTGCCATCTTCTCGATATCCTCTGTGGTCTCCTCTTCCAGAATATCCACAACATCGTCCACGGTGATGATGCCTACCAGTCTGTCCTCATTATCCACTACCGGCATCGCGGTAAAATCATATTTCTTGAACATTCTGGCAACTTCTTCCTGATCCATCAGGGTATGCAGGGAGACAACGTTTCTGTGCATGATATCGCTGATTACGGCACTAGGTTCACTGAGCAGCAGATACCTAAGCGCAACAGTGCCCACCAGTGTCCTCTGGGCATCCAGCACATAGCAAATATTGATCGTCTCACTGTCTACTCCCATCTTACGGATGCGCTCGATAGCCTCCGTCACCGTCTGGTTTTCCTTCAGATCGATATACTCCACGGTCATGATACTTCCGGCGGAGTCCTCCGGATAACGCATCAGATGGTTGATTGCCTTGCGGGTGTCCGGACTCGTGTTGGCGATCAGTCTTTTCACCACGTTGGCAGGCATCTCTTCCATCAGTTCCTTCGCGTCATCGGACATCATGTTGTCGATGATCGTACCGGTATCTTTGTCGGACAGGGACGTTATGACAAGCTGCTGCAGCTCGATCTCCAGATAAGAAAACACACTGGCTGCCATGTCTTTGGGCAGAATCCTGAAAATCTTCACGATTTCTTCCTCATCCATATCCTCTATGTAATCCGCAATATCCGCATCGTTCAGTTCCTGAACAACCTGCCTTAGGCGGGTATACTGCCCCTTATGGAGAAGATCCAATATCTCCTCCTTCCCGAAATTCTCATAGCTCTCGTAAGGCTCTCTTACCTGTTTCTTATTATCCGTCTCCTGCCTTACTTCTGCCGTGACTTCTTTATCTCTCACTTCTTCTCTGATCTCGCTCATAACCGCCTACCTCGAACTCGTTATCTCATAAAATATACAATATCGGAAACCGTTATCTTCGCCTTGCCGGCGGTTGCCTCCGTGATTTCATTGACTACCGCATCTTTCTCCTCATAAGGTATATTGACCGATATAGTCACTTGTTCCCCGTAATCGACTTCCCCTGTCGGAATCCCTCTCGACCCAAGCAAGTACTGCACCTTGCCGATACCGTTATAGTCCGTCACAATCGTCAGCTCGTGCCCGCAGCACATCGTGCGTATATCACTCGCCGCAAGTCCTGCCTGTGTCGCCTTGGTATAGGCGCGCACGAGTCCGCCCGTTCCTAACAGCGTGCCTCCGAAGTATCTGGTCACGACAACCACCAAATTACGGATACCGGAACCTATCAGCACTTCCAGAATCGGCTTACCCGCCGTTCCCGAAGGTTCGCCGTCATCGGAATACCGCATCGTCTGCCCCTGTTCTCCGAGAATATATGCGTAACAGTTATGTCTGGCATCCCAGAACTGCTTCTTCTTCGCCTCGATAAAGGCAAGCGCCTCTTCCTCATTGTTCACAGCCGCAACATGGGCTATGAAGCGGGATTTCTTCTCCTCGATCTCGGCAGACCCCCCGCGTTCAATAATTTTATATGGTTCTAAAGAATGATTGGATTCCATCTATTCTCCGTCTATACTCGCAAGTCGCTTGTTTGTCTCTTGCGCCCATTATATTACCCACAAGGGCGACGAGTCAAGCGCAATCAGGGTGTATAAAAGCGTTGCTAACCGTAAACAATTCTTAATGTATTATTAATACGGAAGAAAAATCCTTTATTACGGTGGAAATTTTTGTTATAATGCAAGATAGGTTTGTAGTGCCTTTTAAGCACCGGCACGAAAAGCCCAAGGAGGCAATATTATGAATTACGGAAAAAGAGGAATCCGCAGAAGACAACAGGCGCTCCATGCAACATCCAAGAAATGGAGCAGAAAAATCGGATTTGCTTTTGTTCAGGTACTTCTGATCTGCATCATCGGTGTCGGTATCGTCAGCTTGAGCGCAGGTATCGGTATCTTTAAGGGCGTGCTCGCTACCGCTCCCGATATCGGCAACATCGATGTTACCCCTACCGGATTCTCTACTTTTGTATATGATATAGAGGGCAACCCGATACAGAAACTGGTGTCCACCGACGCCAACCGTATCCCTGTCACCATCGATATGGTTCCCGAGGATCTTCAGCACGCTTTCGTGGCGGTCGAGGATCAGCGCTTCTACGAACACAATGGTATCGACATCAAGGGTATTCTCCGCGCCGGCATGGTAGGTCTGCAAAACGGGGGAAAATTCTCAGAGGGTGCCAGCACGATCACGCAGCAGCTTTTAAAGAACAACGTCTTCACGGACTGGACCAGCGAGGACTCTATGGCGGATAAGTTCAAACGTAAGATCCAGGAGCAGTATTTGGCTCTGGAGCTCGAGAAGGTCATGGATAAAGATGCAATCTTGATCAACTATATGAACACGATCAACCTGGGGCAGAACACCCTCGGTGTTCAGGCTGCTTCCAAACGCTATTTCGCTAAAGACGTCAGCGCTCTGACCCTGTCGGAGTGCGCAGTCATAGCGGGCATTACGCAGAACCCTTCCAAATACAATCCTATCACGCACCCCGAAAATAACGCCGAGCGCCGTGAGAAGGTGCTGAAGGATATGAGAGACCAGGGATATATCACGCAGGAAGAATACGACGAGGCTCTGCGGGACAATGTGTATACCCGCATCCAGATTGCCGATGCCGAGAACGAAGATGATGCCGTCACTACATACTTTATTGATGCACTGACGGACGATGTCATGGAAGATCTGATCGCCGCAGGATACAACGAGACACAGGCATTCACACTGCTCTACAGCGGCGGTTTAAAGATATACGCCACACAAGACCCGAAGATTCAGAAGATCTGTGACGAAGTGTTCATGGACGAGAGCAATTACCCCGAGAACACCAAGTGGTTATTAAATTATGAACTGACGATAGAGAAGAGCAACGGTGACAAGGAGAACCACAGCACGGAGATGTTCCGTGATTACTGGAAACAGAACCGTTCCGCCTCCTACAACCTGATCTACACTTCCACGGATGCGGCTTACGAGGACATTGAAGCCTATAAAGCGGCGGTCATGGGAGCCGGCGACGAGGTGTACGGCGAAAATGTCAACCTGACACCACAGCCACAGGTTTCTCTCGTTGTGGAGGATCAGAGCACCGGTCATATCGTGGCAATGGTGGGCGGCCGTGGCGCCAAGTCCGCAAGCCGTACTTTGAACCGTGCAACGGATACGGTCAGACAGCCCGGCTCAACCTTCAAAGTGGTATCCACCTATGCGCCGGCCTTCGACAGTGCGGGTCTGACGCTCGCCACCGTCATGAACGACGCGCCTTTTAATTATGCGGACGGCCGCCCCGTATCCAACTGGTACAGTAATCCTCCCTACAGAGGACTGAGTTCTCTCAGGGAAGGGATTGCACAGTCTATGAATGTCGTGACCGTCAAGACACTGACCCAGATCTCACCGCAGCTGGGCTACGATTACCTGCTCAACTTCGGCTTCACCACGCTGGTAGAGCGGAAGGTAATCAACAACAAAATATTCTCCGATATCCAGCAGCCGCTTGCACTCGGCGGTATCACCGACGGCGTAACCAACGAAGAATTAAACGCCGCCTACGCGTGCATCGCAAACGGCGGTACTTATATCAAACCGAAGCTGTACACCAAAGTGTTGGACCACGACGGCAACATCATTCTGGACAATACGATGCCGCAATCCAAGCAGGTCATCAAGGAGTCGACCGCATTTCTCCTTACAAACGCTATGGTGGATGTGGTCACTGTGGGAACCGGCGGTGCCGTTAATTTCGGCGGGATGGCCATCGCCGGCAAAACCGGAACCACCACCTTAAACAACGATGTATGGTTCGTGGGCTACACCCCCTACTACACTGCCGCGGTATGGGCCGGATATGATAACAACGTGAAACTCACCTCAAGCGCGGAGCAGAACCTTGCCAAGAAACTGTGGCGTGCCGTGATGTCCGAAATCCATGCGGAACTGCCCAATGAATCCTTCAGTGTTCCTTCTTCCGGCATTGTGACCGCGACGGTATGTTCCCGCTCCGGCAAACTGCCTATCGAGGGATTGTGCAGCGGCACACTCAAAACGGAATATTTCGCGGAGGGAACCGTGCCCCAAGAGACCTGCGACGTGCATTACGCCGGACAAATCTGTGCATACAGCAATCTTCCGGCGCATGAGGGATGCCCTTTTAAGATAGAAGGTGTTCTGGAACTGACACCCATCGAGGATATCTCCCTGCAAAGCGGTTCCGCAATGGCAGTTGCATCGCCCGAGGCGGAAACACCACAGACAGATGTCATCGTGAATGAAGACGGCTCCGTCACACCCGCCCCGCAGACCAACATGTGTCCGCACACCGTAGAGTTCTTCGCAAATCCCGACTGGGAAGCCATCGTCAACGGACAGCGTGTGGAGCTGGAACAGCGTAACGCGGCGGCTGCGGCGGCTGCAGCACAGGCGGCGCAGGAAGCACAAGCGGCGCAGGCGGCAGCCGAACAGCAGCAACAGACGGAGCAACAGGAATAACAATCAAATTGACTGTTTAGGTCAATTACTTTGCACACTGAAATTAATATAAAAAAGGGAATCTTTTCAGATTCCCTTTATTTCTTTGATTCTGCTTTCTATATCGACGATCGAATTTTGAGCATTTTCAATGTCTCTGCACGCATCCGCATACTCTTCTTCGGGTGTTGATCCGTGCTTCTCGTAATAAATCCTGCCCAGTTCAATGTAACGCTTCTTGATGATATCCTCACAGTTATGTATCTGTCCCTTCAAACTCGCCACTTCGGCCATGTCTTTCGCCTTATCCGTCACTTCCCTGCCCTTCGTGCTGATCGTCTCACCGAGCTTATCAAAAAAATCCATGATATCCTCCATTCCCGCATACGCGTATCAATCTATCCGTATCCTTTATACCTCTGTTCTTACCATTTTACACTAATCATCGGTCTGTGGCAAGAAGTCTGTTCTTTAATGCCAGCAAATTCATCCTGCTCATGACATAATCGGCATGGGTATGCTTCGTACCGACGGCGGTCTGCGCATGCGGTGATATGGCGGAACGGATATAGAAACTGTCCATGCCTGCCCGAGCGGCACCCGCTATGTCGGTGTCCATATCATTGCCGATCATTAACGACTCTGCCGCCGACACTCCGTATTTCTCCGCCAGAATCTTATAAAACCGCTCGTCCGGTTTCTTACATCCATAATCGGAGGAAATCAGAATACCGTCGAAAAGATCATGAATACCCAGATAGAACAGCTCGTATTCCGTAAAGATCCGCTGTGCATTGGAAAGCAGATACACTCCTCTGTCCGCCTCTTTCAATGCCGTGAGCAATTCCCCTGCATGAGCATACAGCCGTATGTACTTCGTGGAATGCGCGCGAAACATCTGCCCTGTATGAATCACAAGCTGCGAATCGGGCTTCACGCCTTTCACCTCGTACAATTCCGTAAACACCTCCTCTATGGGTATCTCCGGATAGGATTCATGGGAATACTGCACTGCGTTCTCCTGTTTTAGGGCTTTTTCCTTTGCATTGACCAGCGTAAGATAGGCCTGATGCAGTTCTTCCGCCTCATATTGCGCACCGTAATATCCGTAAAACAGGCTCATATGTTCCCACAGCTTCCGATCCGTCTCATCGGTTCGGATGTCAACCAGCGTTCCGTATAAATCAAAGACATAGTTTCGGTATTGCTTCATATCTGTATATCCTCCACTGATGATAATATCAAAATTTATTCAAAAAGCAAAGGTTGACAAATTTGATTAGGAATTTCAAAATAAATTTGTAGAGCAAAGTGAGGTGAACGCATGAAGAGAAAAGTCATAGCGGCAGGCCATATCTGCCTGGACATTACCCCTATCTTTACGAGCGAAAAAGTAGATAATCTCACGGATATCCTTGCCCCGGGCAAGCTGATTCAGATGGGCTCGGTGGATGTCCATACCGGTGGATCTGTTGCGAATACCGGCCTGGCAATGAAACTGCTGGGTGCAAATGTTTCTCTCATGGGTAAAATCGGGCGGGATTCTTTCGGTGAAATGGTACTCAACATTTTAAGAAAATATGATGCACAGGACGGGATGATCGTATCTGACGAGGAGAACACTTCGTATTCCGTTGTGCTGGCAATTCCGGGCATCGACCGTATATTTCTGCACAATCCCGGCGCCAACAATACTTTTTGCTCCTCCGATATCCCGGAGGATGCGCTGGCGGAAGCTGCTATGTTCCATTTCGGCTATCCGCCGCTTATGGCCTCAATGTATGAGGCCGAAGGAACACAGCTGACAGCAATGATGAAGCGGGTCAAGGAAGCAGGCGTAGCCACATCTTTGGACCTGGCGGCCGTGGATGCCGATTCGGAGTCGGGCAGAGCCGACTGGGACGGTATTTTGAGAAACGTAATGCCCTATATCGACTTCTTTGTGCCGAGTGTGGAAGAGCTGTGCTATATGATTGATAAGAAGCGTTTCCGTGAGTGGAACGAGAGAGCTGCCGGCAGGGATGTCACGGAGATTCTGGACATAGACCGGGATGTCCGCCCGCTGGCTGATAAGTGCATGTCGTACGGCGCCAAAATATTACTGATCAAATGCGGCGCCCCCGGATTGTATTATCGTTCGGCCTCCAGGGAAGTTCTTCAGGACATAGGCCGGAAAGCTGAGCTGGATACGGACCGCCTGGCCGACCGTGAAGGATTCGAGACATCCTATGTACCGGATGCCGTTTTGTCCGCGACAGGTGCCGGTGACACCAGCATTGCCGCGTTTCTTACGGCTATACTGGAGGGATATACCTTAGAGGAGAGCGTCAGGCTCGCGGCAGCAACCGGGGCTTCGTGCGTCGCCTCATACGACGCGCTGAGCGGTCTTCGTTCTTTTAATGAGTTAGAGCAAAAAATAGCAGCGGGATGGAGGAAACGGGATGTTAGTAAACATGAATGACTTGTTGCAGCCTGCCAAGAGAGGCGGTTACGGCGTCGGATTCTTCAATGCCGTCAATATGGAAATGGCACGCGCTGTCATTGAAACGGCGGAGGAACTGCACTCCCCCGTTATGGTCGGCACCGCAGAGATTCTTCTTCCGGCAATGGAACTTAGGCACGTCGCCGAATATTTGATTCCCATGGCGAAGGAGGCTGCCGTTCCTGTCTGCGTCCACTATGATCACGGTCTGACTTTTGATCGATGTATGGAGGCGCTACGCCTGGGGTTCACATCTGTTATGTATGACTGTTCGACTGCGGATTATAGGGAAAATATCGCCAAGGTAGCGGACATGGTCAAAATATGCCATGCGATGGGTGTCACCGTGGAAGGCGAACTGGGACATGTGGGTGATAACGATGGAGACGGAAAGCTGCTAAATCCCGGCGATTATTACACCGACCCGGATTTGGCGGAAGATTATGTGAGAAACACCGGCATCGACTCTCTCGCCGTGGCGGTCGGGAATGCGCACGGCGACTATAAATTTACACCGAAACTTGATTTTGAACGCATCAGGATCATTGCTAAAAAGACGGAATTACCTCTGGTACTTCACGGGGGAAGCGGTCTTTCGGATGATGATTTTCGCACTGCGATACAGAATGGCATCCACAAAATCAATATTTTCACCGATATTGACAAAGCCGGGAAAAACGGTATAGAAAAAGGGCTTGCCGCAGGTGCAAAAACGATGATGGAACTGATGCCTTACGAACTGGAGGCAATGAAGACGGTTGTTGCCGAAAAGCTCCGGCTGTTTGGTTCGGTAAACAGAGCGTAATTGCATACAGCGCAAATGCAGCACAAAAACAAAAAAGCCCGGAAAAATCCAGGCTTTTAATAAGCTGCCGACGGGAATCGGACCCGTGACCTCCGCACTACCAATGCGACGCTCTACCGACTGA
>JAFLTD010000091.1 GCA_022510625.1 Lachnospiraceae bacterium | reverse complement strand
AATTGCTAATATGAAAATAGCAAACGAACTAAGTGCTACATAGAATGACAAATTCAAAGTTGTAGGGCTGAACAATGAAAATTTGGTTACCTACGATGTAGGCATCATCTGCACTAAATTTTAGATATTTCACTTGTCTACTTGACAAGGGGCATATCAAACTGCTCCGCGCTTTTTTTTGAGAAATATTGATGATTTTGATAATCTGCCGAATTTGCCTATAGTATATAGGCAAATTTACAGCAGACCAGGTTCATAGGCAGATATGGTATAATACATTTGCTGTTAAGAGTGACAAAATATAAACTTATCAAGGGGGTTAATTAATGAATGCTAATAAAAGTATGGTTTATTTACTTCCAATCCGTTGTGTAATTTTTGTTTTGATATTTGTAATTGGAGCAATTGTTACCAAACAAAAAGTAGAGGATATAAGCAATTGGTGGTCAATTGTAGCCAGTATAGTAAATATTGTTGTGATCTTAGTTATCTATTTTTTTACAAAGAAAAATAAAAGTAGTTTTTGGGAATTGATTAATTATCAAAAGGGCAAAACGAAAGCTAAACAAATAATAGGGATATCGGTCTTGGTTTTAGTGATTGGAATGACAGGAATGTATTTGGCAGGATATTTTTGCTACGGAATTATACCATACGCAGCTCCGATGATGATCGCTCCTATACCAGTATGGTTAGCTGTTATGAATGTTGCTATATTGCCAATAACGACTGCATTTGCAGAAGATGGATTATATTTGGGGTGTGGAGTTAATCAAATACAAAATAAGATTTTAGCAATAACTATTCCTGCGTTCTTTTTCGCCTTACAACATAGTTTTATTCCAACATTGTTTGATTTGAAATATATCATTTACCGTTTTATCTCTTTTTTACCACTAACACAAATTTTGTTTTGGCATTACTACAAGAAAAGAAATCCATTACCTATAATGGTGGGGCACACAATTATTGATATAGCAACAGTTCTACAGATTTTAGCAACATCGGCAATTCCAGGCTTTTATGAAATGCTTTGTGGAATATAGGTTGACAGATATGGTTTTGTGCAGTGGTTTAAATCGAAGTTTGTCAAAGGAGATCAACCATGAAAAGAAATAGAACGACTGCAATTATATATTACATCATAGCTGTGCTGTTTTATATTGTTGCTATAATCCATTTTTTTGATGATGCAATAGGGTATGGGATTACTTGGCTGTGTTTAGGTTCAATGTGGCTATGTCTCGGATCAGTATACTTTCTTAAATCCCAAAATAAAGATGATAGTTCGGACAGTGATGATGAATAGAAGAAATTCCAAATAATGGTTTATGGGTTTTTCCATCAAGGAAACAGGAGAAGATATTGTGACACTTGAAACAGAACGACTTATCCTGCGTCGTTGGAAGGATAACGATGCAGAGGATTTATATAAATATGCCTGCAATCCGGATGTGGGGCCGATTGCGGGGTGGCCGCCTCATCGGAGTATTGATGAGAGCAGGGATATTATCAAGAATGTTCTGAATGGAGCGGAGGCTTATGCTATCTGTTTGAAAGCGGATGGAAAAGCTATCGGGACAATTGAACTGAAGCTAAATGGTCATACAGATATGACAGATCGTGATGACGAATGTGAGATGGGCTACTGGCTTGGTAAGCCCTTCTGGGGTCAAGGTATTATGCCGGAGGCAGTGAGGGAAATGCTCCGCCATGCTTTTGAGGATTGCGGCATGCAGAAGGTTTGGATCGGATATTATGATGGTAATAACAAGTCCAGGCGAGTCCAGGAGAAATGCGGCTTTAAGTACCAGTGGAAATCAGAGGATGTGGATGTTCCGTTGATGCATGAGAAACGGACAGGGCATGTGAGTCTGATAACCAAAGAAGATTGGTTTTCAGAGTAATAAATCGTAACTTAGCGAGGTAAAACAGATGTAAAAGATAATTATTTTAGATTAAGTAGAGAAAATAACACACATCAAGTTGGGAGGAACATATGGGAAGAATTGTTGCAATTGCGGGAGGGAATTTAGAAACAACACAGAAAATAAACCGATATATGATAAGTCTTTCGAAAAAGGTTCATCCCAATGTGCTTTTTATCGGAACGGCAAGTCAGGATGATGAAGGATATGCTGAAAGATTTAAAAACGCATTCCAAAACATAGGATGCTCTGTCAAGACATTAGCCCTTGTGAAAAGGAATTATTTAGAAACAGATGTGGAAGAACTTCTTTTCTGGGCGGATATTATCTACGTGGGTGGAGGCGATACTGTTTCTATGATGAAAATATGGAAAGCGTTTTCTTTTGATAAAAAATTGAAAGAAATCTACAGGAAAGACCAGGCTGTTCTGGGAGGAATTAGCGCAGGTGCGATTTGTTGGTTTTCAGGTGGGCATAGTGACAGTGAATCTTTTATGGAAGATGAGAACTGGAATTATAAGATCGTGGATGGTATGTTAGGGATTTATCCGTTTGTGTTTTGCCCACATTACAATGACGAAGGAAGGAAAAGCTTTGACAAAATGTTAAAAAGTAAAAATATGCGCGGACTGGCCATGGAGAGTGAGACAGCATTTGTGGATGTCAATGGAGAACTCTCATTTATTCGCTCTCGTGAGAGCGCAAAGGCATATTGGATTGACTGGGTTAACGATAACCTACATAAAAAGGAAGTGGTATTCGAAAATTAGAAATAGTGGATATTCCTAACGGTATTATTGTGAGAAAGAAATTAAAAGCAAATAAGTAATGATATTAATTCCGGTTTGTGGAGGTGATTCGATGGACTTTATCAGAACGGATGGTAAAAACAAAGATTTTATAGAAAACTGCAGACTTCTCGATATGGATTTGGACAGGCGTGTCGGCAAAAAGATAAAAAGGGATAAATATACGAAATATAATCAGCTGGACGAAATAAATGAAACTATAGTTGTGTATGATGGCAATAGGGCGATTGGCGGAGGTGCAATCAGAAGATATGATGATGAAAATGTAGAATTAAAGAGAGTATTTGTACATACTGAATATCAAGGACAAGGGATTGGTAGTAAACTTGTTTCTCTGTTAATAGAATGGGCTAGAGAACTGGGATATAAAAGAATGATCCTTGAAACAGGGGAACTATTGGTTGAATCCTGTGCCGTATATAATAAATTGGGATTTCAAGTGATTCCCAATTACGGTCCATATGTGAATATGCCGGAATCTTTATGTATGGCAAAAGATTTATGAAGTAAATAAAACGGAATTTAGGGTGGTTTAAATATATATGATAGCAATTTTGACGAGTTCTTTAGGAGGCTCTTATAAAGTCAATGGGAGACGTGTCCCAACGTATTTACTAAATGAAAATGGGTTAATAGATAAGATAAAACACTTTTGGAAGAACGATTCAAAGGTTCTTATTATAAGTGCTGGACCAGAAGAATTTGAGAGAAATGATAGTATTTTGTTTTGTCAAAAAGAAGCATTTGCAATGAGTGGATTAGAAACATATTCTTTTGAAATCTGTGATTATCGAAATGAAGCACTGGCAGAACAAATCAACGAATATGATACTATTTTGTTAGCAGGGGGACATGTGCCAACGCAGAATAAATTTTTCAAAAAGATTAAGTTAAAACAAAAATTGCAGAATTTTGATGGTATGGTTATTGCATGGAGTGCAGGTTCTATGAATTGTGCAGAGATTGTATATGCACTGCCTGAGTTGGAAGGAGAAGGAATTAACGAGGACTATGAAAGATTCATAGAAGGTTTATGTATTACGAAAAAAATGATAATACCACATTTTCAAGATGTAAGAGAGGATATTGTGGACGGATTAAGAGTTATTGAAGATATGGCATATCCAGATAGTATAGGAAAAGAGTTCATTGCTTTAAATGATGGAAGTTTTATTATATCTTTAGATGGAGATGAAACATTGTTTGGAGAAGCATTCCTGATAAAAGATGGAAAGCAAATGCAGGTATGTAAAAAGGACGAGTTCGTGCAACTATAGTTGAATGGATAAAGTCCGGTTTGTGAGGGAGATTATATGCCGAATTCTATTAGTGATTACCGACAACTTATAGACAAACCTTGGGGAAGAATGTTCTATGATATAATATTCAGACAACTTGATTTATCGAATAACACCCCGATAAAGATGCTTGACTTCGGAGCCGGATTTTGTGTCACAGCCAATTATTATGCTGAACATCATATAGTAACTGCAGTTGAGCCTAACGAAGAAATGATTAAGTTGAGCATACATGAGAATAATTACGATCTTGTACACGGCGGTATTGAAACGCTGAACACCTATGAGGATAATTCGTTTGATTTTGTAATCTGTCACAATGTTTTGGAATATGTTCCCGACAAAGAGCTAATACTTGGTGAGCTTGCGAGAGTATTAAAGCCGGGCGGAAAGCTTTCAATAGTCAAGCATAATCTCATGGGAAGAATCGTGGCATATGCTGTCTTTTCAGACGATCCAAACGCTGCACTTAATTTGCTGGAGAGCGGCGATAATGAAAATAATATGTTTGGAAAACGCGATACATATGACGATGAATACATCATTGGATTAGGGCTCAAATATGGTCTATCTGTTGAGAACATATTAGGTATCCGCACATTTTTTGCGCTGTCAAAAAATAATGATATCAAGTTTACTCAGGAATGGTATGATAATATGCTTGCGCTTGAAATGAAAACTTGTAATTCACATGAATATAACAGTTTTTCTTTCTTTCATCATTTAATTTTGAAAAAACAGATATAAATAAATTCCGATTATTAGGTTACAAATCATGATTGGAGTGGAGGAAAAATACAATGAAAAACCAACTGGAGTTAGTTGCAGAATCGTATGATAGAGGTATTGAGTTAGGACGAAAAGGCATTGATTCTTATGATAATTTTCCCTCCTATATTACGAACCACCCCAATTATCATTTGTTTCAAGAAATGCAGATGAGCGTTTCCGATAGCAGTCGAAAAGAGATTGCTGAGTATCTCGCCCCGAAGGTTGGTATGAAATTTATTGATTTGGGGTGTTGTGTCAACTTGATGTATTCCGGATATAAAGACTGGCCATCTACATATTATGGGGTTGATATCAGTAGCAAAACGATTGAGTTGTTGCGTGAATTTACGGGAAAGAATCATTTAACTGTCGGTGATTTGTACTGCGGCAGTATGCATAAAACACCCTATGAAACAGATTTTTTTGATATTGGTGAGTGCGTAGGTTCTTTAGAGTATTTTGAAAAAGATTTTGTGCAGCAGGCAATTGAGGAGTTTCATCGTATCATAAAACCTAATGGGAGATTTGTCCTTGATATTCCGAATGCCGGTTCTCCCGAAGCTGAAATTGCAAAGCTGATAGAAGAATATTTAGGCAGACCGGATAAGTTTAATTTGTCGGCAGAAGAATTTGAAACCATACTTGATGCTTACTTTGTCATAGATAAAAAGGAAACAGTGGGACCGATGATAGAGTACTTTTTAGTTTGTAAAAAGTAATGGTTTAATGATACATAAGTAAGTGAAACAGAAGTCGGAGGAAATGAGAAGATGGAATTTTTACAGTTAGCGAAAGAACAAAGGTATTCTGTCAGGAAATTCAAAGATCAAGCGGTTGAAAAAGAAAAACTTGATTTGATTTTGGAAGCCGGACGTGTTGCTCCAACGGCTTGTAATTATCAGCCCCAGCGGATTTTGGTCATCGAAGATGCAGCCGCCCACGAGAAGTTGAAACAGTGTACTTCGTGGTATTTTGGCGCTCCCATTGCTTTGATGATCTGCTACGATAAAACTACTTGCTGGAAGAACGGGACTAACGGAACAATCGGCGGAGATGTTGATGCAAGCATTGTCACCACACATATGATGCTTGAAGCCGCAGAGCTTGGGCTTGGTACAACGTGGGTCGGCGCATTTAACCATCAAAAGGCACGGGAACTGTTTGGTATCCCTGATTATCTTGTGCCTGTGGCGTTGTTACCAATTGGATATCCCGCTGATGATGTGGAACCGCATCCGTGGCATTTTAAGCGGTTTGATACCCGCCATAGTGTTTTCTACAATTCTTTTGATGGAATAACCGAAGGTGAAGCTCACTGATTTTGAGAGGTGTAAGATGAAAGCAATTGCTATAAACGGAAGCCCCAGAAAGGGCTGGAATACAGATATGATTCTTCAACAGGCATTGAAGGGTGCCTCAGTCGCAGGTGCGGAAACGGAACTGATCCAGCTTTCAGAACTGACCTTTTCCGGCTGCCGAAGCTGTTTCGCCTGCAGAAGAGCCGGAGCAGAAACCGGACGTAAGGCTATGATGTGGAAAATTAACTATAGCTACAACGTTAAATAAGAATATCTAAAGGGATGGGACTGAGTTAAGCGAAAAGGTATAGATAGTAAAGGAGCATATAAAATGTCTAAAAATGATATCCGGATTTTACATATTTATTATCTTTTGGAAATTATCCTTTTCTTAATTATAAAAGTGGCAGAGCAGGCGTGGAGAGAACCCGGACAAGGAGATCCGGGAGTTCCGGGGTCGCCTTTGGCCATACTGCGATATTGTGCCATCATATGTAATTTCCTCATGATTATATACCTGTATCTACGGTACGGACGTTACTTGTATTCCCGCGAAAACTTGATTCCCCTTGCCTTTGCACTTACTTTGACAGCGGACTGTTTTATGTGTATTATTGCCGGGAAACGCATTCTTGGATACCTGTTCTTCACTTTTGTAGAGACGGTTTACATGATTTATATGAAACCTACGTGGAGAAACATTTCTGTGCGCCTGATTCTGTATTCTATTATTTTCCTATTACTTTGGCGCGTTGGAATGCTGCATGCAGATAATGCATTTGCAATGGCAAATATGGTGCAGCTTACGGTCAATCTGCCTTGCGCATGGATACGGCGTACGAAAATTGGCGGTAGGGAAACACTGTTATTTGCACTGGGCATTACCCTTTTTGCAGGATGTGATTATGCCATTTTAGTCCGCACGATTGCCGAGCAATTACTGTCAACGACCCATCCGATTTACACGATTGCCGCTTTTGTCGTCTGGACCTGTTATATTCCTGCACAGGTGCTTTTGCTTCGCAGCTATGTGGAAAGTATAATAGCTTCTGATAAGCAGAATATGACACAATCATAATGTCGCAGAAAGCGACAATCTGAATTTGACAATGCTTATTGAAAGTAATAACATAACAGAGTCGGGTCAAATTAGCAATTTAACCGATATTATAGCGTCGGGGGGGGGGAGATTATAATGACAGAAGCAAAACTTGAGAAACAGAAAAAGAAATTGGTTGAATTAGGCGTTATGCAGCAAGAGGATACATTAATTAATTATTTACAGGCGAACTATGTAGAGCAGTTGATCGGAAAATTCGGACAGTGGAAACAGGGATGGGCCTACTTCACACAGCAGCGTCTGATTATCATTACGGGACTTCTGGATGATAATATCGTCATACCCTATGAATCAATTCGGAACCTGGAAAAGAGCAATCAGGGACTTTTCCCTATGGGAATCACCATTACATATGAAAATGAAAGCGGAACATCTGTAACGGCTAAAATTTCCATATCAAAGAGAAATAAATGGATAGAATTTCTACAGGAAAAATCACATATATGATAAATTCTTTGTTTTTATAGAAACCAAACAAAACACATTTCCTAAATAATTATATGGAGGTGATTTGCATGAAAATCGTTATTATACATGGACAGAGTCATAAGGGTTCGACCTATCATATTGCTCGTAATTTGGCAGATAAAATCGGTGGAGAGATTACAGAGTTTTTCCTGCCGAGAGATTTCGGGGAATTCTGTCTGGGATGCACCAACTGTTTTGTGGACTCGGAAAAGAAGTGTCCGCATTATGAATCCTTGTCTCCGATTACACAGGCAATGGATGCTGCTGATGTAATTATCCTTGCAAGCCCTGTGTATGTATATCATGCAACAGGCGCAATGAAAGTATTTCTTGACCATTATGGATATCGATGGATGGTACATAGCCCGGAAGGCTCCATGTTTAGAAAGCAGGGCGTGTGTATCGCAACAGCAGCCGGTGCCGGAGTTAAATCAACATTAAAAGATATGGCAGACAGCTTGTTTTTCTGGGGTGTTGCCCGAATATATCAATATGGGCTTGGTGTTGCAGCGACAGATTGGGACGGAGTAAGCGCAAAAAAGAAAGCTGCCATCGACAAGAAGACAACGGCTATTGCAAAGAAGATTGCTTCGCGGAATGGAAAAGTTAATCCCGGTCTCAAAACAAAAGGCATGTTCTACATCATGCGTATGATGCAGAAGAATGGGTGGAACAGCAGAGATGTAGAGTACTGGAAAGAGCAGGGGTGGATAGAAAAAAATCGTCCATGGAAATTGTAAATTAAATTCGATTTCGGAATCCGAAGTATGAACAAAAGCAGGTTGAAATACTAAGGATATTATTCCAATTTATAGGGGAACAAAACAAGGTTGATATTTTGAACGATGCCCTTATGTATGCCATTTGATGTGGAGGTGATGTCTGGTGATACAAGCACAAATTTATCTGCCTTTCTCCGCAGATGTTTTTGCTCCGCGCAGGGTCTAATATAGGACGATACCTGTACGGAGCGATTACTCTCTTTTAGGAGGGCTTTATCGTCCACGTTAGGCTTTGCGCTATCTGCAATTTAAATTATTATTTTGTAAGGAGCAAAGCCATGAAAAAAATATCTTTTATTATGGAACTTCGGAGCTTTCTGCTTTTATGGAGTTCACAGACTGTATCTGAATTGGGTACAGCCATGACCAATTACGCATTGATTATATGGGTCTATGGTCAGAAAGGAACTGCTTCCAGCGTAACTATGCTGACAATCTGTTCTTTTTTGCCGACAATTTTTTTCCGCTTTATAGGTGGAACGCTAGCGGATCGCTGGGATAAAAAGCGCATCATGCTACTTGCTGATTTTGTAGCCGCCTGCGGGACGGTAGCCGTTTTGGGGTTATATTCTTTTTCCGCACTTAGGATATGGCATTTATATCTCATCAATGTTTTACTCAGTTTTATGAATGCCTTTCAAACCCCAGCTTCCTTTGTGGCAACCAGTTTGCTTGTGCCAAAAGAGCATTACAGCAGAGTCGGTGGCTTACAAGGCATTGCTGGATCTGCCGTTTCGATTCTTGCGCCGGCATTGGGTAGTTGCTTATTGGCATTTGGCGGAATGAAGGTAGTCCTGATTTGCGACCTGTTAAGTTTTTTCTTCGCGTTTGTTGTTCTTCTGTTCTTTATCAAAATTCCTAAGATAGAACAAACAGAGGAGAAAAGCAGTGAGCCGTTCTTTAGGAGCTGTTTAGACGGTATCCGTTATTTGCGAGATCACTTAGCACTGTTGTATATTACCCTGTTTTTGGCTGTTATCAACTTCCTTGCCAAGTTGGGCAATGATGGGATGATCTCGCCCTTTGTTCTCGGAAGAACAGGAAACAATCAACAAGCTCTGGGCTTCGTTCAAAGCTCTGTGGCTTTAGGTCTGCTCGTGGGTAGCATTGTTATTACCTTAATGAAGCCTGCGAGAAATAAAACAAAGGTGGTATTTATAAGCTGTGCATTCGTATTTTCTGGTAATGTAGTGCAAAGCTTGACCTTAATACCATGGATTTGGTGTATCGCCGCATTTGGGTCTTATGTGATGGCGGTTGTGATGAATGCCAACTTGACGGTAATCATGCGTGAAAAAGTTCCGCTTGAAATGCAGGGGCGTGTATTTTCTGCAAAGGATACACTCCAAAACTGCACGATTCCATTGGGGTTGTTTTTAGGTGGTATCTTGGCTGACCATGTGTTTGAGCCGTTTATGGCAACGGATTCACCTGTGCAAAAGGTACTTTCCTACCTTTTCGGCTCTGGGAATGGATCAGGAATAGCAGTGATTTTCTTCTGTGTAGGAATACTCGGAATCACAATAAGCCTTTCTCAATTAAGAAAATCGATTTACAAAGACTTAAACACATAAAATCCGGTTTTATCGGCACAGCAAAAACGAGGGCTTGCAGTTCGCAGGCCCTCAATTTATGTTTATGTAAAATTATCTTACTTTTTCTATTGCATGTTACCTTACGTAATGTTATAAAATGGAGACGTAAAATGGAATGATATCCGTCAAAACTGACAGGGAGGTAACGAATATGATAGTGATTGAGCATCTGGAGAAGAAGTACAAGGGAACGGATAAGGGCATCAAGGATATCTCGCTGCATGTGGAGAAGGGAGATCTGTTTGCCTTCATAGGACATAACGGTGCAGGTAAGACGACTCTGCTAAAATGTATCACAGGAATCCATGATTTCGATAAAGGAAAGATTATGATCGATGGCACCGATCTGGAGCAAAACCCTATGGAATGTAAAAGGAAGTTCGCCTATATTCCGGATAATCCGGATCTGTATGAATACCTGACAGGTATACAGTATTTGAATTTTATCGGTGATGTGTTTCAAGTGAACGCAAAGGATCGCAAAGAGCGGATAGAGAAGTACGGTCAGGCGTTGGAGATTATGTCGGATCTGGAAGAATTGATAAAAAGTTATTCTCATGGAATGAAACAGAAACTGGCAATCTTATCTGCCCTGATCCATGA
>JAFLTD010000090.1 GCA_022510625.1 Lachnospiraceae bacterium | reverse complement strand
TAATTTACCAACATTTCTCGCGAGAATTGTGTCATATAAGCTATCTGCAAGAAGATATACGCGAGAAGGAATCTTGTTCTTCAATTCATCGAAATCAAGTCCTTGCAGTTCAATCTCTCTTCTCACAAGTTGAGACGGTGCATTATAAACCTCCGGATCAATGTCAAAATTCCTTTTTCGCATAACCTCATAAGAAAGTATCTTTCCATTTTCCACCAGATATTCTGCATGCGTTATCTGTACATAATTTCTTTTCCTAAAAAATTCTCCGGCGGGTAATGTAGCATCCACTTCAACAAATCCGTGATTTTTTATAATTTCTTTTTCTAAGTGTTTCATAAGTCTCGAACCCATTCCGGTACCTTGGTATTCAGGAAGCACATAAACCCTTGAAATTCGATTATCTTCCATTGTCGCCGTGCCACAAATTATATTTTCATTTTCAATCACATAAGTTTTTTCTTCTAAAATGTCTTTTTCAATATTGGCTAAATTATGCAATTCCAAAAAGAATCTAACCACTTCTTCTGAATAGTATTTCGCATAAATTTCTCTTATCGTACGACTCACAATATCATGGATAACGCCGGTCTGCTCCTTTTGAGCTTTATATATCTTGCAATTCATTACCACTACCTCCTGTTAAATCCCCGATTTATCGCTCTGTTTGCTCGGTCATGGTTTTTTGCATTACAAAGATAGGTCCATCGTTTTGCTGATTGTTGTAATATAGAGTTGTGTATTTTGTCAGAAACCCAGTTTTCTCATAAAAGTCTTTATGTGAAACAGTACATAGAAAAATATCATCAAACCCTAATTTCTTTGAATAACAGCATACTGTGTCTATCAACGCACTCCCTATATGCTGATTTCGATATTTTTCATCTACAAACAGAAAATCAAGCCACGGTGCGTGACTTTCATTATCAATACAACTGCATTTTTTAAGCAATGCAGCAAAACCAATCACCTGATTGTCGCTTACTACTGCAAAAATTTTTTCATAATCTTCACACTCATTATAAGACAATAACTCTGCAAGATATGAGCCAGTGCCTTGAAATGAACAGTTTTTAGCGTACTTGATTAGTTGATTTTTTAATTGTGTTGATGTATTTACATCAACGATGTGATATTTCATGGCATTCACCTTAAGTTTGTTCCAATGATAAATTTATCCTACTTCGCATATCTTGAATCCAAAAGGGGTTTGCCGTCTCGATCCACCAAAACGGTAAGTCCTCCGATATTGGTCCAGTGAGCCATTAAATATTGCACCCCGGTTTCTGTGTCAACAACTATTCTGGTTCCTTCAGCAAACCCATCCTTTTCTACGATTTCAAATCTTTTTCCCATAGTTTTTCCCTCCTATAATTTTTACCAACGATTTTTCAACTTATTCTGCAGCCGATACAACGTATTCAGCGCATCCACAGGCGTCAGATTCCCCACATCGATCTCCTGCAGCTCCCGAATGATATCCTCATCCTTCACTGTATCGAAGAGAGACATCTGTTCCAAGTCAACCTCATCATATTTAACGGGCTTATGCCTCTCACCCTTGACGTTGTTGACTTCGATATTCTGTACTTTCTCTATGATATCGTTATCACTTAATTGCTCGACAATCTCCTTGGCGCGGTCTATGACCATATCGGGCACTCCTGCCAGCTTCGCTACCTGAATACCGTAACTCTTATCTGCGCCTCCCTTGACGATCTTTCTGAGGAACACGATGTCGTCGCCCTTCTCCTTGACTGCGATACAGTAATTGTTGACGTTGTCCATCTTATCTTCCAGTTCCGTCAGCTCATGATAATGTGTGGCAAACAGAGTCTTTGCGCCTAAAATCTTGCGGTTACTGATATGTTCTATGACAGCCCACGCGATACTGAGTCCGTCAAATGTGGATGTACCCCTGCCGATTTCGTCCAAGATAAGCAGACTGTTGACGGTGGCATTCCTCAGAATATTTGCCACCTCGTTCATCTCCACCATAAAGGTAGACTGACCGCTGGACAGATCATCCGATGCCCCCACACGCGTGAAGATGCGGTCCACAATGCCGATGTTCGCCTTTTTCGCGGGTACAAAGCAGCCGATCTGCGCCATCAGTACAATCAGTGCCGTCTGTCTCATATAGGTAGACTTTCCTGCCATGTTAGGACCCGTGATGACTGCAATACAGCGTTTCTGGTTATCCAGATAGGTATCGTTTGCGATAAACATATCGTTACTGATCATTCGCTCTACAACAGGATGCCTTCCGTCTTTAATGTCTATGATTCCCTTTTCGTTGAGGGAGGGGCGCACATACTGGTTGCGCTCCGCCACGTAAGATAATGACGTAAATACATCCAGTCTTGCAACGGCTCTTGCCGTCCGCTGGATACGCTCCATCTGGGCTGCGATAGAATCCCTGATCTCGCAAAACAAATCATATTCCAACGTGGACAGCTTATCCTCTGCGTTCAGAATGGAATCTTCCAGCTCTTTTAACCGAGGTGTCGTGTAACGTTCCGCATTGGCAAGAGTCTGCTTGCGGATGTAGTCTTCCGGGACAAGATTCTGATAGGAGTTGGTTACTTCAAAGTAATAACCGAACACTTTGTTGTATTTGATGCGCAGATTCTTGATTCCGGTGCGCTCACGGTCTTCCTCCTCCAGAGCGGCGAGCCAGTTTTTGCCGTCCGTCTTGGCATTCCGCAGCGAATCGATGGTCTCGCTGAAACCTTCCTTGATCATACCGCCCTCCCTGATAGAAATGGGCGGTTCCTCTATGATGGAATCATCAATCAGATGATAGATATCCTCCAGTGCATCCATGTGCTCGTCAATCTCGGATAAAAGCTCTGCCGTGAAGTCACTCAACACAGTCTTGATGGACGGCAGCATGGCAAGAGAATTGCGAAGGGCAATCAAATCCCTCGGATTTGCCGTCTTATAGCTCACCTTGCCGAGCAGACGCTCCAGATCATAGATAGCATTCAAATACTCCCGCAGCTCATCCCTGTCCACACTCTTTTTGCAGAGCATTTCCACAGCATCCAGCCTTTTCTCCATCTTATTTTTATCAATCAATGGCTGCTCAATATACTTTCGAAGAAGCCGCCCGCCCATGGCAGTCTTTGTACGGTCCAGCACACCCAACAAAGAGCCCGTCTTCTGCTTCTCCCTGAGCGTCTCCGTCAACTCCAGATTGCGCCTCGTGGAGCTGTCCAGAAGCATATATTTGTTGGTCAGATAGGGGTATAAATGAGTAAAATGTGTAAGGGATGTCTTCTGTGTTTCATACAGATACTGCAAAAGTGCACCCGCGGCAATCATTCCCGTCGGAAAATCTTCGATACCAAGCCCGGAAAGCGTATTAACACGAAAATGTTTCATGAGTCCCTTGCGGCAGCTATCCTCGTCAAAATAGTGGGCATCAAGGGAGAAGACCGTGACATTCAGACGATTCTTTAAATCCTCAATATCGTAGCCGCTCACAAGAAACTGCTCATTGCAGATAATTTCGGACGGCTCATATTTATTGATTTCGTCTTGTAACTTGTGGATGTCCTCCACTTCCGTCAGATAGTAGTCTCCTGTGGTAACATCGGCTATGGAGATGCCGGTCTTGCCCGGAAAATATACGATGCACATGAGGTAGTTGTTTCTCGTCTCTTCCAAGGACTGCAAATTCAGGTTGGTACCCGGCGTCACGATGCGTACAACCTCACGCTTGACGATTCCCTTCGTGAGTTTCGGATCCTCCATCTGCTCACAGATGGCAACCTTATGGCCTTTGGAGACCAATTTGGCAAGATAGCCTTCCAGCGCATGATGGGGCACGCCGCACATGGGCGCACGCTCCTCCTGCCCGCAGTTTTTGCCGGTCAGCGTAATCTCCAGCTCTTTGGATGCCAAGAGAGCATCTTCATAGAACATCTCGTAGAAATCGCCCAGACGATACAGAAGGATACAATCCTGATATTCTTTTTTTGTTTCCAGATACTGCTGCATCATGGGAGTTAATTCCGCCATCGCCGTTAACCGTCTTTCTGTGTGTTATTACTGTATCTTGTGTAAATGTTGTTGACTTATATAGTCAACCCACTTCAACTTATTATATGTCCCGTATAATAGAACCCGTGACAGACATCCAGTGATACCTTCACCAACTGCCCGATCATTGTCTCATCCGCAGGAAAATGAACCAGCATATTGTTGGACAGGCGACCTGTCATCAGGGATGAATCCTGCTCATTCACCTCTTCTACCAATGCTTCCATGACTTGTCCCTGTAAAAGAGCCGCGCGTTCCCTCGCGGTGTCCTGCACAACCTTCAGAAGTTTGTCAAATCCTTCCCTGACTATCTCATCCGACACTTGGTTTTCCATAGATGCCGCCGGCGTGCCCGTCCTCTTGGAATATATGAAGGTAAAGGCGTTGTCGTACTGAACCCTACGCACAACGTCGATCGTCTCCTCCACATCCTGAAGCGTCTCTCCGGGGAAGCCGACGATGATATCGGTGGTGATTGCGATGTCCGGCATGGCAGTCTTAATCTTATCCACCAGCGAAAGATACTGTTCTTTCGTATATTGCCTGTTCATCGCCTGCAAGATTCGGTCAGAACCGGCCTGTATCGGCAAATGCAAATGCCTGCAGATCTTATCCGACCGGCTCATGACCTCGATCAGCTCATCGGAGAGATCTTTTGGATGCGATGTCATGAAACGGATACGTCTGAGTCCTTCAATCTTCTCCACTTCACTAAGCAGTTTTGCAAATGACATAGGTTCGTCCAAATTCTTTCCGTATGAATTGACGTTCTGTCCGAGCAGCATGACTTCCACCACGCCGTCCGCCACGAGATGCTCAATCTCCCGCACAATCTCCTTCGGATCCCTGCTCCGTTCGCGTCCGCGCACATAGGGCACAATACAGTAACTGCAGAAATTGTTGCAGCCGAACATAATATTGACGCCCGACTTGTACGAGTATTTGCGGCTGATCGGCAGCTCCTCGACAATCTGGTCCGTCTCCTGCCAGATATCGATGATCATCTCTTGATTTTCAAACATGGTCACCATAAGTTCCGCGAACTTAAATATATTGTGTGTCCCGAAAATGAGATCTACGAACCGATAGCTTTTCTTGATTTTGTCGATAACGCTCTGTTCCTGCATCATACAGCCGCACAGAGCAATCTTAAGGTGCGGTTTTTTGCGCTTTAAGCTGTTTAAGAAACCAAGTCTGCCATAGACTCTCTGGTTGGCATTGTCCCGCACAGTACAGGTATTATAGATGACAAAATCAGCATCCTCCTCATTCTCAGTCGGCACATAACCTATCTGTGTCAGAATGCCCAGAAGTTTCTCGGAATCTCTGGCGTTCATCTGGCAGCCGAAGGTGGTCACACAGCACTGTGGTTTACGTCCGAGGCTCTTCTCTAGGTTCGCCACATAGGCAGATGCCTTCTTAATATATTCTTTTTGCAATGCCGATTCTCTCTCGTCATTGGTGGATGTATACCGTGTCATAATCTATCTCTTTCCGAAACAAAGTTAAGTATGAAAAGAAAATGAAGTTGCCCCAAGATACCTTATCTTGATCTCGGTATCCCGGGCAACTGATTCATCTATCAATCATATACGATCAATATCCCTATATTTTCTTACAGCAGGCAACGGCAAGCGAGCCGGGTCCGATGTGGCAGGCAATGCTCAAAGAAAGCGGATCAATATGGACATCAAATCCCGGAAACTGTTCCTGCACCTCTTCTTTGAGCTGCATCGCCGCTTCCATGTCATAGCTGTATGCGATCTCCAGCCATATGTTATCTGCGGTAGCACCGCCGAAACGTTTCTCCATATCAGCACGAATCGCGTTGATCATAATGGATTTACCTTGAGACACTGTCCTTGCTTTCGCAAAAGCGTCCAATTTATCACCCTGAATCTGAAGCACCGGTTTCAGCTTGAGAATCGTGCCCAGCGCTGCCGCTGCAGGTGTGATTCTTCCGCCTTTTTTCAGGTAATATAAGGTATCCAGCATAATGTAGATGCTGGAGTTAAATTTATCTTCCTCCAGGAAATCTTTGATCTGCTTGGCGTCCATGCCGCGTTTTACAAGTTCAAGCGCATCCAGTGCCGACTGTCTCTGTGTGACGGAGATACGCTGATTGTTGACAACCTGTACCTTGTCGTCATAATCCTGAGCAAGCATCATGGCGCTTTCACAGGAACCGCTCAAACCGCTGGACATGGGAATATGCACGATTTCATCATACTCTTTAAGCAAACCGTCCCACAGTTTCATCACGGAATCCGGCGTGGGCTGACTAGTGACAACCTCCGCTCCGTCAGCCAGACGGACGTAAAATTCCTCCTGTGTCAGCGTAATGTCCTCGTAAAAAATTTCATTATTGATCATAAAAGGCATCGGCAATACATTTAACCCCCACTCTTTCGCCTGTGACTGGGTTATGCCGCTGTTACTGTCAGTAACGATTGCTATTTTCTTCGCCATATCCTCATGTTTCTCCATATCTTAAATTTTGATATAAATGTCTACTTAACCATATTACTTTTAGATAGTTCTAAAGTCAACCTCATTTATGGAAACACACTCAAGCCGCCTGCGCAGTGCCGCGTACTGTTCGCTCTCAAGCGCCGCATCGCGCTCAAGTATCGTATCCGCCCACTCGCTGGCCATCTGCAATACATTGGCATCCTGAAAGATATCCGCCAGAACAAACCTAAGGTCACCGCTCTGTCTGATACCGAAGAGATCACCGGGACCACGCAGCTGTAAGTCCTGGGAAGCAATGTAGAATCCGTCGTTCGACTCATTTAATATTTTGAGTCTCGACATCGTCTCGGGTCTTTGGGAACTGCTCATAAAAATGCAGTAGGACTGTGCGTCGCCGCGTCCCACCCGTCCTCTGAGCTGATGAAGCTGTGCCAGACCGAAGCGCTCCGCATTTTCCACCATCATCACAGTTGCATTCGGCACATTGATACCAACCTCGATTACGGTAGTGGATACGAGCACATCGATCTGCCGGGACGCGAATGCCTCCATGATCCTGTTCTTTTCCGCCGCCTTCATCTTCCCGTGAAGCGATGCGATCTGTACGGACGGACTTAACTTTTCTCTCAATTTAGCCGTGTAGGAGACCACGTTCTCCAGTTCGTCCGACTCCCCCTCTTCAACCATCGGACAGATAACATACGCCTGCCGTCCTTCTGACACTTCCTTCTCAATAAAACGGTAAGCCGTTTCACGATAGGAAGTGTTCACAACACAATTCTTGATCGGCAGACGGTTCGCCGGAAGCTCATCCAAAACGGATATATGCAGGTCACCGTAGAGAATGATCGCCAAAGTTCTCGGGATAGGCGTTGCGCTCATGACAAGCACATGCACGGCATTTCCTTTCTGCGCAAGACTCTCGCGCTGTCTCACGCCGAAACGATGCTGCTCGTCCGTAATGACAAGTCCAAGATTATGATAGACCACTTTGTCCTGTATCAGTGCATGGGTGCCGAGAACAACGTTCGCCTCGCCGCTTTCTATCTGTTCATAGATGTCCCTTCTCTCCTTCGCGGAGGTGGAACCGGTCAACAATACAGGACAAATAGGCAGATGATACTGCTTCTTCATCTGCAGTAACGTCTCATAATGCTGCGATGCCAGAACTTCCGTCGGTGCCATCAGTGCGCCCTGATAACCGTTGGCCGCACACATGATAAGCGCTAGGAAAGCAAGAATCGTCTTGCCGGAGCCCACATCACCCTGAATCAGACGGTTCATGGTATGCTCTGAACTGAGGTCACCCTGTATCTGCTCCCAGACTTTATGCTGTGCATTCGTCAGTCTGTAAGGAAGCGCCTCAATCAATCGCTCCGTCTCCGCAACTGCAATCATCGGGCAGCCGTTGGGAAGTTCCCTGTTGGCATCCCGCATCTTTCGTATCATTAAGATAAAGAGGAGAAATTCATCAAACACCAGCCGCTCACGCGCCTTGATCAGTGCATCACGATTTTCCGGGAAATGAATCTGCCGTATCGACTCTTCATATGTATAGAAATGGCTGTCCTCCCGTATCTCGTCAGGCAGATAATCCTCCGACAGATTCACGGCACCAATCGCCTGCCGCATCGTCTTGGCAATCGTATTATTGCTAAGCCCCTTCGTGGTGGAATACCGCGGAAGCATCCTTTCAACCATCTTCCCGTATTCTTCGGGCTTGTACATTTTAGCCTGCTCCATCACATAGCGGCTGCCCTTTTGCCGCAGAACACCCCTGAAAATATATTGTGCATCCTTTTTCAGACTGTTTTTAAGATAAGCCATATTGAAGTAAGTCATGTGCAGTACACCGCCGCCCACACAGTCAACATCAAAGTTTGTAATGCTGAGACCCCGAATATGTCTGGTCGCTATGTTGCCGCGAATCTGACCGGAAATCGCCGCCATCTCATCCAATCCCGCTTCTGCAAGTTCAGTCGGGGCGGCGAAGAACTCGTAATCTCTCGGATAATAGCGAACCAGTTCTTCCGCCGTATCGATATTCAGTTTATGAAATAATCCCGCCGTTTTGTCCCCGATTCCTTTAAGCGCTGTTATCTTCATAGGATTCCTTTCAAAAAAAGCCCCGGTAATAATACGCAGGAAGCGTCTATTACCGGGGATACAAACTATGCCTTACTCCACGGATACAATATAATAGTAGATGGGCTGCCCGCCGTATTGAAGTTCAATGTCACATGACGAATACTTCTCTTCCACTTGCGACCGCAACGCTTCGGCATCCTCTTCCGTGATCTCCGAACCGTAATAAATACTGATCAATTCCCCCTCATCGGACATCATCTCATCGATCATGCTCATCGTCACTTCCGATACAGCGGTTCCCACAGACAGGATTCCCGAATCACCGATTCCCATGAAATCACCCTGTTTGATCTCTTTGTCATCAATGCTCGTATCCCTGACCGCATAAGTGACCTGCCCGGTAGATACGTTATGGATTTCTTCCGTCATCGTTTCAGCATTCTCCTCCACGGTCATATCGGGCACATAATTGATGACTGCCGTAATGCCCTGCGGAACCGTCTTGGTCGGTATAACCACGATCTTCTTATCCTTGACAAGTGATTGAGCCTGATTGGCCGCCAAAATTATGTTCTTATTGTTGGGCAGGATAAAGATACTGTCGGCATTGACCTGATCTATGGCATTCAGCATATCCTCCGTACTCGGATTCATTGTCTGTCCGCCCTCGATAATATAGTCCACGCCCAATCCCTTAAAGATCTCGTTGATACCGTCACCCACGGACACGGCGATAAATCCGACATCTTTCTTCGGCTGTTCCTGCACACTCGGCGCCTCAACTGCCGCCGCCTCTTTCTGCGACTGTTTGAAAAGCTTCTCCTGATGTTCAAGACGCATATTGTCAATCTTCATATTGGAAAGCGCACCGTACTTCAATGCTCTCTGGATAGCCAGACCGGGATCATTGGTATGTACGTGTACCTTAACCACGTCCTCGTCCGCCACTACAACGATAGAATCGCCGATAGATTCCAAATATGCCTTAAAATCCAACTCAGCCTTAATATTAAAGACCTTGTTCAGCATAATGATAAACTCTGTGCAGTAGCCGAATTTAATGTCGGCGTTTGCCTGCGCATTCACTCCGACGCCCGCGGACATACCGCCTGCAGATGCGCCCGTATCCTTGATCGTCAGGTCGATCTCTTTGCCCATATACGCGTCATAAGCGCCCTGCAGCACAAGTACAAGTCCTTGACCGCCCGAGTCAACAACACCTGCCTGTTTTAGTACCGGCAGCATCTCCGGCGTCTGCGCCAGCACTTCCTCGGCGCGGGCGATAATCTGTTCTAAGAACTGTGCCATATCCTCCGTGCCGTTGTCAGCCAGTTCGCGCGCCTTGATCGAAGCACCTTTGGCAACAGTCAGGATTGTTCCCTCCTTGGGCTTCATGACAGCCTTGTATGCGGTCTCAACCGCTTTCTCAAAAGCCTCCGCAAGGACAGGTATTGTGATTGACTCACACTCCTTGACGACCTTCGTAAAACCACGGAATAACTGTGACAAGATAACGCCCGAATTACCTCTGGCACCTCTCAGGGAACCGGAAGAAATTGCCTTGCACAGCGACTGCATGTCGATATCGCCCATGTCGTACAGCGCGGATACCTCTTTTGCCGCCGACATGATCGTCAATGTCATATTCGTACCGGTATCACCGTCCGGTACCGGGAAAACATTTAATTCATTGATCCATTCTTTCTTGCTTTCAAGATTCTTTGCGCCGGCCATAAACAGCTTTGCCATCTTTCCGGCATCAATTGCATTTGAACTCACCTCACTGTCCTCCCTTTAGTCAATCACTTTTACACCTTCAACGAAGATGTTTATTTTTTCTACTTCAATTCCCGTAAATTCTTCCACCTTATATTTGACGCTGTCGATCAGATTATCTGATACAGCGAGGATGCTGACGCCATAGGAGACAACGATGTGAAAATTCAGTGTCAGTTTATTGTTCTTCAAGATCACCTGAATACCCCGTGTCATACTGTCCTTTTTCAGGAGTCTGACAAGCCCGTCCTTGACATTCATATTAGCCATGCCGACTACACCGAAGCATTCCATCGCCACTGTACCTGCATATTGTGCAATGACTTCCTGATCGATAGAAATATTCCCCATATGTGTGTCCATTGAAGAAACTTTCATAAG
>JAFLTD010000009.1 GCA_022510625.1 Lachnospiraceae bacterium | reverse complement strand
ACCCTCGACCTACTGATTACGAATCAGTTGCGCTACCGACTGCGCTATTCCAGCAATATCTACAACAAGAATTATTATACTGATTTATCCTAAATTTTGCAATAGCTAAATTTCCGGAAAACAAATTTACCTGTTTCAGCTTCTCAGTCGGATTGCTCTATATGAACATCCATCTGCGGATATGGTATGGATATCTCCGCTTCATCCAGCGCATACTTAATCTGCTCCGTAATGCGCCATTTACATTCCCAATAATTCTCGTTGTCTGCCCAGCACCGCACAGTCAGCTGCACACCACTGTCTGCCAGTTCCTGAACAAACACTCTCTGGTCTTTATCCTTGAGGACTGCTTCATCTTCGTTAAGAACTTTCAGAAGCACTTCTCTTGCGACACGGATATCCGCATCGTATGATATCATAACGGGAATATCCATTTTCCGCTCTCCGAGCGTGCTCATATTCATAATATTTGTATTCGCAAGAAATCCATTTGGTATAATGACTACATGATTATCCGGAGTTGCCAGCTTCGTGTAGAACAATTGAATTTCTTTGACAGTGCCCTCATGTCCATCACTATCCACCTTGATATAATCATCCACCCGAAAAGGTTTTAGCAGCAGAATCAGGACACCTCCCGCAAAATTGGACAGACTGCCCTGTATCGCCAGACCGATTGCCACACCGGCAGATCCCAGCAGCGCAACAACACTTGCGGCATCCAATCCGAATCCCGATGCAATCAGAAACAGTAACAAAACATACAGTGCTGCTTTAATAAAGGAATCCAGAAACTGGATAACACCGACATCCGCATTATTCTTTTTTAAGGAACGACGGACAATTCTGCGCACCAGTTTGATAATCTGAATGCCGATCAGAAGAAACACCAGTGCAAGCAGCACTCTTACACCAAAACGAAGCATCCTATCCGGGAGTTCCTGCGCATATCTCTGCAGCAGTCCATCTATTTCTTTGGAGGCAACGGCAATCTGCTCTATTCCCACTACTTACTCCTCCTGACAGTCTTTTTTGCCTTTGGGGTTGCTGACACGGACTCTTGTGCATTCTTCTCCCGCGCCTCTTGTACCTCAGTGATTTTCTGCAGCTTAGCTGCCGCATCCTGTGCCTTTTTAAGCATCTCCTCGGCCACTTTCGCCCGCTCCTTTGCTTCTTCGGCGGCTGCCTTTGCCAACCTCTTCGCCTCCGCAGCCTCTCTTGCGATAGTATCTGCGGCTTCTTTGGCCGCCCTGCGCTCCTCCGCCTCTTTTGCTTTGCGAATCTCCTCCGCGCGCACCCGGTCGATCTCCGCTTTCTCTTCCGCGGTATAAGGTGTATAGGAGAAAATACTTACGGAAAGCGGTGCGCTCACCACATCAATGGCATAGGGCTTTCCATCCCACTCTGTCTCAATCGTGTCACGGGTATTTTTATTCACGATGCCGCTTCCACCGTAAATCTTGGCATCGGTGTTCAGAATTTCCTTGTATTTCCCCTCATAGGGAACACCCACGCGGAATTTCTGCTTTACATTTGCAAAATTGGCTACTACGACCAGCGAATCCTCTTGCTTATCTGTTTTACGCAGATAAGACAACATACATGCGTTGGGCGTGATACAGTTGATCCATTCAAAGCCTTCCCATGAAGTATCCTTGGCATACAACGCCGGCTTGGAAGTATATAACTTATTGAGATCAGCCACCAAACGGTTGAGTTTCGCATGTTCATCAACTTCAAGCAGATTCCACTCCACCGCTCTCTCCTCATAAAACTCATCATATTCGCCTATATCCTGTCCCATAAACAAAAGTTTCTTGCCCGGATGTGTCATATGATAAGCATAGGTCAGACGCATATTCGCGAACTGCTCTTTCCTCTCTCCCGGCATCTTGCCGAGGAGCGTCGCCTTACCGTGCACCACCTCGTCGTGCGAGAATACAAGTATGAATTTCTCGCTGTAAGCATAGATCATACTGAAAGTAAGGTCGTTATGACGCCCTGAGCGGAAATAGGGATCCGTCTTAATATAGTTCAGGTAATCGTTCATAAAACCCATGTTCCATTTCAAATCAAATCCCAGTCCGTCATCATCAAGGTCACCTGTGATCTTAGGCCATGCGGTTGATTCCTCTGCAATCATAAGTACGCCTTCGTTGCGCTTCTTCATAATGGAGTTGAGATGCTTCAAAAATTCCACAGCTTCCAGGTTTTCATTGCCGCCATACATGTTGGCAACCCATTGTCCGTCACTCTTACCGTAATCCAAATACAGCATGGACGCAACAGCATCAATACGTATACCGTCGGCATGGTACTGCTCCACCCAATACAGTGCATTGGCAATCAGATAATTGCGCACCTCCGGTCTTCCATAGTTGTAGATCAGCGTTCCCCAGTGCGGATGAGATCCCTGTCTTGGATCCTGATGTTCATACAGACATGTGCCGTCAAATCCCGCAAGCCCGTATGTGTCCCTAGGGAAATGCGCAGGAACCCAATCTAGGATTACGCCGATTCCCGCCTTATGTAATTCATTCATAAAGAACATAAAGTCTGCCGCACTTCCGTACCGCGCGGTAGGCGCATAATATCCTATCACCTGATATCCCCAGGATGCATCAAGCGGATGCTCCATCACCGGCATCAGTTCCACATGCGTATATCCCATCTTCTGCACATATTCTATGATCTTCGGTGCAAGCTCCCGATAATTGTAGAATTCCCTGCCGTCCTCCGGCTTCGCAAAAGAACCGAGATATATCTCATAAATGTTCATGGGCTCGTCTTTCGCCTGCCGTTTCACGCGGTTTTTCATCCACTTATTGTCTTCCCACTTAAAACCGTCAATATTCCTGACAACAGAGGCACTGTCAGGTCGAAGCTGCTGACCGAAAGCATACGGATCGGCCTTCAAAAAGGTGAGACCTCCCTTAGCCTTGATCTCAAACTTATAGCAGTCACCCTCCTTGACATCCGGTATAAACAGTTCAAAAAGGCCGGAATCCCACAGTCTCCTCATCTGATATGTTCTGCCGTCCCAATCGTTAAAGTCACCCACAACGCTGACACGAAGTGCACCGGGTGCCCATACAGCGAACAGTACACCCTCCGTACCGTCAATCTTCATGGGATGCGCACCCAGTTTTTCATATATCATATAGTGAATACCGGCATTAAATTTCTCGGTATCATCATGTGTAATCTGCGGCGGATAATTGTAGGCATCCCTGACTTTCTTCAGGGAGCCGTCCTGCGCCTCCACAATATACTCATATTCCGGAATTTTCTTTCCCGGCAGCAGAAGAGCAAAAAATCCCTCCTCATCCGCCATTTCCATCTTATAACTTTTATCCCCATCCGTAAGCTGTAAGCGTACGCTTTTTGCACCGGGCTGAAAAGTCTGTACCAGTACGGAATTGCCGGAAACATGTGCTCCCAAAATTTCATGCGGATTGTCGGATTCGGAATATACGATCCCCTCGATTGCAGGCCAGTTCATCAATTTATACAATTTCTTATTCATATCGTTTCCCTTTCACATGTTTTCTATGGTAACACACCTATCGATTCAATATCCGATGAACACACCGTCACGACTCTATTCTGTGAATCAAAAGTCCACTGCGGAGTTTCGGTTCAAACCATGTAGATTTCGGAGGCATCAGTTTGCCCGCATCAGATACATCAAACAGTTCATGGATGTCCGTAGGATACATGGCAAAGGCGGCTTTTGCATCTTTATGTACGCGCTTCACCAATTCCTCCAATCCTCTGATCCCTCCGACAAAATCAATTCTATCATCCACCTTGGGGTCTGAGATGCCCAGCACCGGCTCTAGCAGCTCTCTCTGCAAAATTGCCACATCCAAGTCTTCTGCAGCATCGCCGCAATACTGACTCTCCCTGATCTTCAGGCAGTACCACATATCACCGAGATACATGCCGATTTCACCCTTGCGCTGCGGCCTGTAAGGCTCCCTGCCTACGGCGGATATGTCGAAAATCTGCCCTATCCGTTGTAGAAATTCCTCATCGGAATATCCGTTTAATGATGTTACAACACGATTGTAATCCATGATCATCAACTGATCATCCGGAAACAGAACCGATAAAAAGTAATTAAACTGCTCCTCACCCGAATAACCCGGGTGTGCATCTCTGCGCATTTGTGAAACCCGTACGGCCGAAGCACATCTGTGGTGTCCGTCTGCAATATAAATCGAGTCTACCTGTTCGAACTCACTCCTGATTCCCGCCACATCCTCAGAGTCGTCTATCACCCACAGTCTGTGCGTGACTCCGTCATCGGCCGTAAAATCATATACCGGACGTGTGCTCATAGTCTTGCGCACCAGCTCCTCTATCTTCTCTCGTCTTCGATAAGCCAGAAAAATCGGTCCTGTCTGTGCACTGCACACATCCACATGACGGATTCGGTCCGCCTCCTTGTCTGCTCTGGTATTCTCATGCTTCTTGATGATCTGATTTTCATAGTCTTCCACCGAAGCACATGCCCCGATGCCTACCTGGGAGCGCCCGTTCATCACCAGTTCATAGATATAGTACGCTTCTTTCTCTTCTTCTATGAATAGTCCGTCCCGCAGCATGTCACCCAACATATCTCTCGCTTTCTCATAGACTTCCGATGCATACATATCACAGTCCTCCGGGAACTGTGTCTCCGGCCTGTCTATTCTGAGAAAGGTGTACGGATCGCCTTTCACCTTCTCATATGCTTCCTGTCTGCTATACACATCGTAGGGAAGTGCCGCAATACGATCTGCCAGATCCGCTCTGGGTCTTACTGCCCGAAAAGGGTTCACTCTTGCCATTATATCTACCTGTCCTGTCATAATTTCAACGTCATTGTATAAACTTATTTTAGCAAATAAGCCTATACAGCACAAGCGAGAAATGATATGATAGGCACAAAAGAAAAACAAGCGACGCCGCAGGCGGCATTTGTTTTTCTTGTGCCTATCAACGAGCAAGTCGGCTGCGAAGCAGACGGGCAAGCGTTGAAAACGCGAACTTGCGAGTTTTTAATAAAAAGGAAAAGAGAAAAAGGAAGTGCATACTATGACCCCTGAAAACAAAAAAATATTGGATCGCATCAACGCTTTTGCCGAGGAGGTTCTGGCGGACATTGATCCCCAGAAAACCAGAATATCTTTTCAACTAGATGCCTTGAGACCGATCATGCAGGAAATCGCCGATGAAAAGGGTATGTCCATCGAGGATGTATTTATTCTCTACATGGATCTTGCCAGCGAAGCTTCCGTCGAAGCGGAAAATAATCTTCAGGCAACACTGGATGAAGATGACGGCGCAGATTTCTCTAAAATTGCAAACCGCCTGAACTAAGAAAGAGTTGGCGCATTGGCCAACTCTTCGCTTTTCAAGTTTACAAAGTAAATCTCGCAAACGAGCCTGCTCGTTTTGTTATTTTACTACTCTCACTCTAAACACACCATCCACAGACTGTAATTTCCGAATAATGTCCTCGGAAGCAGGTGCCTCTATATCAATCATAGTGTAAGCAACCTCGCCTCGGGATTTGTTGGTCATATCTGATATATTGATACCGTTGTCACCGAAACATGCCGTAAATTTCGTAATCATATTTGCAATATTCCTGTGGAAGATTGCAACACGACCCGCCTGCACACAAATGCCCATATCACAGTTCGGATAGTTGACACTGTTGATAATATTTCCGTTCTCCAGATAATTCTTGAGTTCCTTTACCGCCATCACCGCACAGTTGTCCTCGGACTCCTCCGTGGATGCTCCCAGATGTGGAATCACAATACATCCTTCCTGACCTGCCGTGACGGCATTCGGGAAGTCAGACACATATTTGCGTACTTTTCCGCTCTTTATTCCCTCAAGCACTGCCTGTTCATCCACCAAAAGATCACGGGCAAAATTTAAGATGATCACCCCGTCTTTCATCTGGTTGATAGCTTCCTTACCTATCATACCTTTTGTAGAGTCCAGCAATGGCACATGAATCGTAATATAATCACACTCAGCATAAATTTCTTCCACATTCAGCACATGCTTTACATCACGGCTTAAATTCCATGCCGCATCAACCGATACATAAGGGTCATATCCGTACACTTCCATGCCCAAATGCTTCGCAACGTTTGCAACTTTGACTCCGATTGCCCCAAGTCCGACAATTCCCAATTTCTTTCCTTCAATCTCTGTTCCTGCAAAGGCTTTTTTCGCTTTCTCCGCAGACTTGCCAACATTCTCGTCTGACTCATTCTCTTTTACCCACTCAATACCGCCAACCACGTCGCGAGCCGCCAGCAGCATGCCGGCAATCACCAGTTCTTTGACACCGTTGGCGTTCGCACCCGGTGTATTGAAAACTACGATTCCCTTCTCAGCACACTTGTCTAACGGAATATTATTCGTACCTGCCCCCGCTCTGGCGATGGCAAGAAGGTTCTCCGGAAGTTCCATATCATGCATCGCGGCACTTCTCACTAAGATACCGTCGGCTTCTTCCACTTGATCCGTCTTCACATATTGACTGCTGAATTTTTCCAATCCCACTTCCGCTATCGGATTTAAACAATGATACTTAAACATATGCATATCCTCTTTTCTACCTGTTACTTATTGTTTTTCTCAAATTCTTTCATGAAGGCAACCAGCTTCTCCACACCCTCTATCGGCATAGCATTGTAGATACTCGCTCTCATACCGCCTACGCTGCGATGACCTTTCAAGTCTACAAATCCTGCCGCCGTTGCCTCCTTGATAAATTTAGCATCCAATTCTTCATTACCGGTTACAAAAGTCACATTCATAAGAGATCTGTCTTCTTTTCTGACAGTGCTCTTAAAGAGCTCGCTCTCGTCCAAGAAATCATACAGCACCTTGGCTTTCTTCTCATTATACTCTTTCATTGCTTCGAGACCGCCTTTGCGAAGCAGCCACTTAAACACTTTGCCGCAGATATAAATACCGTAACATGGCGGTGTATTGTACAAGGAATCATTATCCGCATGTACTTTGTACTTCATCATAGTAGGTGTGCCCGGAAGTACATCATCGTTCAAAAGATCTTCCCTGATAATTACAATCTGCACACCTGCGGGTCCTACATTTTTCTGTACGCCCGCATATACCATGCCATACTTCGTCACATCCATAGGCTCCGATAAGAAACATGAGGAAACGTCCGATACCAGAATCTTCCCTTTGGTATTCGGCAGAGTATGGTACTTCGTTCCGTAAATCGTGTTGTTCTCACAGATATATACATAGTCCATATCGTCCGTAATCGGCAGATCGGAACAATCCGGAATATAGGAGAAAGTTTCGTCCGCCGAAGAGGCCAATTCAACCGCTTCACCGTAGAGTTTCGCCTCCGCAAACGCCTTCTTTGCCCACTGTCCGGTCAAAATATAACCGGCCTTACGGTTTTTCATCAGGTTCATAGGTACGGATGCAAATACAAGATTTGCTCCTCCCTGTAAAAACAAAACTTTATAGTTGTCGGGTATTTTCAACAGTGTTCTTAAATCAGCTTCGGCCTCTTTAATAATAGTATCGTAAGCTTTAGAACGATGGCTCATCTCCATAACCGACATACCCGTTCCTCTATAATCCAGCATTTCTTCCGCTGCTTCTCTTAAAACTTCCTCGGGCAGCACCGCAGGACCCGCCGAAAAATTGTACACTCTAGCCACTTTTTACTCCTCCAATAATCATAAGAATTTATAGAACAAGAAACATTTTACCTTTTTCATTTGCTTAAGTCAATAGAACATAACTACGGGAGTTCCCACTTCCGCACTCTCATATAACTGCACCATGACATCCCTCGGAGTGTTGATACACCCGTGCGAACCGTTCGTCTGGTAGATCGTTCCGCCATACTTGCTGCGCCACGCCGCATCGTGTATACCGATGTTGCCTCGCACCGGCATCCAGAAATCGACATGAGACGCATATCCTTCTCCCCTCAGGATACGATCGGTCTGTTTCAAATACACATAGTTGACACCGGAGGGCGTTCCCATCTTGCGGGAAGTGTTGCCGGTCACAACCGGAGTTGAGAGCTTCTGCACTCCATTCACATAGTAGTACATCATCTGCTCTCCCATATCTATCTCTATGTAAGTACTTCCGATATCGTTTTTGCCCTGTGCCCACGCTTTCTGTGTATAGACGGGCTCATGAGATTCCTGCCTCTTCCCCTCAAATGCTTCGGTCAAATACTCCACTTCCGCGGCACGGTCTATCTTATTGCCGTACGTACCGCCCTCCACCGTGACCAACTCACCTCTTGTCGCCCTGAACTGTCTGCTGATGCCGACCGTATCATAGGTATCGGCAAGCTCGTCAATAAAATCCTCTATAGCATTATCCTTCATCTGCAAGTTACCATCGCTATCCGTAACGAAGCTGCCGTCTTCCGCAAGCTCTATCCAGTCACAGACAACCGACGCATCTACAACGACCTGCTCATTTCCCATTCGATATACAATATCGCATTGCTGAAAATACTCTACCTGTTCCCACAGATTAAGAGTATCCTGCATCTGTAATGTCAACGGCAGATCATGATAACAGCCTTCATCTGTCAGTGAAACCTCTGTTTTTGACTCCTCGATGGCGCTTATGATCGCGTTTTTCGCCTCTTCGACCTGCAAAACGTCAAGTCTCTCATTCAATAATTCATAGCCCATGTTCGTTCTGATGATCGATACCGTGCGTGCCTCATCGGACTGTCCGTTCTCGGCAGCCAGAAACGGCATTCTATCGAAGATTTGTTCCAGTGCCTGTCGGTCATAAGATACTACCGGTGCCAGTTCGGCGCTGTCTCCGTGAGACAGACTTTCAATCCACATCCATGGGTTTTGCCTTTTTTGATAAATCTCCAGAGCCGTCACGAAATCAAATTGATAACCGATATCTCCTGCCGTGATCACATAGGTGTTGCCGTCCTTGTCGTAAATCGTAACACCTTCGTATTTGAAGTTCTGTACAAGTTCCGTATTTACTTCCTGAATACTTCTTCCCGTACAATATACATTGTTGATCCATGTTCCGTAAGCAAACGCATTATGGTAGTAAATGGCCAGTCCGATGTATGTTCCCATCAGACTGACCAGAATAATACAACATATGATAAATAAATGTTTTAAAATAATTTTCATAGGATACTTCCAGCCACCCTAAAATTCAAATCATCTTTTGTCATATAGTATCTCAGCCGTTATTGATTTGCCCTCGCCAAATCTTCCGCATCAAAAGCTTCACTGATCGGTGCACCTGCCGGAACCATTGGGAATACCTTATCATCCTCGGGAATGATACAATCAAGCAGAACCGGTTTTTTCATGGCAATTGCCTTCTCAATAGCCGGTGCAACCTCCTCTTTCTTCGTCACCCTGATTGCCTCGCAGCCCAGTCCTTCGGCTACTTTGCAGAAATCCACACCGTCATCGAGAACAGTCTGTGAATATCTCTTTCCATAGAAAAGAGTCTGCCACTGACGCACCATACCGAGCACATGGTTGTTGATTACCACCTGAATGATCGGAATATTGTAGCGGCTGGCTGTGGCGAGTTCGTTCATATTCATACGGAAACAACCGTCCCCCGCAATATTGATACATATCTTGTCAGGCCGTCCCATCTTAGCCCCGATACATGCTCCCAGACCGTAGCCCATAGTTCCGAGACCGCCCGAAGTAAGCAGTGTACGCGGCTTAGAGTACTTATAGAATTGTGCCGCCCACATCTGATGCTGTCCAACATCCGTAGTAATCACCGCATCTCCTTTCGTTACCCTGTCAATCTCTTCCATGATATACGGGCAGGACAATAACGGTTCATCATAACTCAACGGAAATTGTTGTTTCAACTGAGAGACATGCTGCATCCACTCCTTGTGATTCTGCTGTTCCAGCTGCCCGTTGATTTCGCCAAGAACCTCTTTTAAATCCCCAACGAGTGAGACGTCTGTCTTAATATTCTTGTTGATTTCTGCTGCATCGATATCAATGTGCAGGACCTTGGCATTCTCCGCAAATTTTTTCGGATTACCGACCACACGGTCCGAGAATCTCGCACCGAGGGCAATCAGCAGATCACACTCACTGACACCGAAGTTGGAGGCTTTTGTACCGTGCATACCGATCATACCCGTATAACAGTCATCATGCCCATCATATACACCCTTGCCCATCAACGTATCGCAGACCGGCGAATCCATCTTATTCGCAAATTCCCGCACTTCTTTATACGCTTCCGAAATAACTGCACCGCCACCCACATAGATAAACGGTTTTTTGGATTTTCTCAAGAGTGCAAGTGCCGCCTGAAGCTCCTCTTGCGCATATCGGGACGGTCTCTCCACTGCTTCCGGCTTTTGCGGCTCAAACTCGCAAGAATTGGATGTTACATCCTTGGTGATATCCACAAGAACCGGTCCGGGTCTTCCGCTGGCCGCAATGGTAAATGCTTTTCGAAGCGTATCGGCAAGGATACTAATATCCTTTACGATATAGTTGTGTTTCGTAATCGGCATAGTGATACCTGCTATATCCACTTCTTGAAAGGAATCCTTACCAAGTGAAGGAAGCACTACGTTACAAGTGATAGCCACAACCGGCACCGAATCCATATACGCCGTGGCAATGCCGGTTACAAGATTTGTTGCACCCGGTCCGCTTGTAGCAAGGCACACTCCCACTTTACCGGTAGCCCTGGCATAACCGTCCGCGGCATGTGCCGCTCCCTGTTCATGGGATGTCAGAATGTGGTTTATTTCATTACTATGTTGATATAAAGCATCATATACATTAAGAATCGTTCCTCCCGGATAGCCGAACACAGTGTCAACTCCCTGCTCTTTCAGACATTCCACAACGATTTCCGCACCCGTCAATAACATGTTTATTCCTCCTGCTCTCCTTACTTGTTCTTAGGGTTCTCCAATATAGCACCTCTGTTGCCGCTTGTCACCATCTCACGATATCTGGCAAGATATCCGCTTGTCACCTTCGGTTCTCTGGGCTGCCATCTATCTTTTCGTGCCGCCATCTCTTCATCGGACACTTTCACATCCAGTTTCATATTCGGAATATCTATACTGATGATATCGCCTTCCTCCACCAGCGCAATCGGTCCTCCGACCGCAGCCTCCGGGGATACATGTCCGATGGATGCGCCGCGGGATGCACCGGAAAATCTTCCGTCTGTGATGAGCGCAACCTTGGAACCCAATCCCATACCCGCAATGGCAGATGTCGGATTCAGCATCTCTCTCATGCCGGGACCGCCTTTCGGTCCCTCATAGCGGATGACGACAACATCACCCTCCTTAATCTTACCGCCTTTGATCGCGGCAATCGCATCTTCCTCACACTCGAACACTCTGGCCGGTCCTTCATGGACCATCATTTCCTCCACAACCGCAGACCGTTTCACCACACTGCCGTCCGGTGCAAGATTACCTTTTAACACGGCAAGTCCGCCCGTCTTGCTGTATGGATTATCCACAGTCCTGATTACTTCCGTATTTCTGTTCACTGCATTTTGGATGTTCTCTCCCACCGTATTTCCTGTCACGGTCATACAATCTGTATGGAGCAGACCGATGTCCGCCAGTTCCTTCATGACAGCGTATACACCCCCGGCCTCATTCAGATCTTCCATATAAGTAGGACCTGCCGGTGCAAGATGGCAAAGGTTCGGTGTCTTCTCACTGATCTCATTGGCATAAGCTATATCAAAATCAAAGCCTATCTCATGCGCGATCGCCGGCAGATGAAGCATGGAGTTTGTAGAACAACCCAATGCCATATCTACCGTCAGAGCATTTAATATCGCATCTTGTGTCATAATGTCTCGGGGACGGATATTTCTCTTAAGCAGTTCCATAACTGCCATACCGGCATGCTTCGCCAGTTTGATTCTCTCGGAATAGACAGCCGGAATTGTACCATTACCTCTAAGCCCCATACCCAGTACTTCTGTCAGACAGTTCATGGAATTGGCTGTGTACATACCCGAACAGGAACCGCATGTAGGGCATGTCTTTTCTTCAAATTCTCTTAATTCTTCATCACTCATCATACCCGCTGCATGGGAACCTACGGCTTCAAACATGGAAGAAAGGCTTGTCTTTTTGCCGTGCACATGTCCTGCAAGCATGGGACCGCCGGAGACGAACACGGTAGGTACATTGATACGTGCCGCAGCCATAAGCAGACCGGGCACATTCTTATCGCAGTTCGGCACCATCACGAGTGCATCAAACTGATGTGCCAGTGCCATACATTCCGTGGAATCGGCAATCAGGTCTCTGGTGACCAACGAATATTTCATACCGATATGTCCCATGGCAATACCGTCACAGACCGCAATCGCCGGGAAAACTACAGGTACTCCGCCCGCCTCGGCAACACCAAGCTTTACCGCATCGACGATCTTATCCAGATTCATGTGCCCGGGAACAATCTCATTGTAGGAGCTGACAATACCGACCATCGGTTTTCCCATCTCCTCCTCGGTAAATCCCAGCGCGTTAAATAAACTCCTGTGAGGCGCCTGCTGTACGCCCGCTTTCACGTTGTCACTTCTCATACTCACTCATTCTCCTTACGTTTGTATAATATAAATCTGCTATTCTCATAGAATGTTTCCATCTGTTCTTTTACGCCCGATTCTTCAAACTGTTCGGAAGTCAGGTAGAGTTTCCACGCATCACCGCTCAAATCATCGCGACACGCATAATCCAAAAGCAGATACTTGTCCGCCAGGACAATCTCTCCTTCCTCCGGTTGTCGTGTAACACGGTCCTCCCCTATATCATATAAAAATAACAGCAGATATTCCTGGTCGCAGTCCGTCACCGCAATTTCTTCCGCATGTGACACATCAGTATGCTCATACGCATCTTCTATAGCCGCCTCCCGTGCGCTGTACTGTACCGTGTAGGATGGCGTAATCGGCTTAAGTGCACAGAATATTCCACAGATCAGGCAGCCCGCTGCCGGCATATATTTTTCTAATTTTACATGTTGTTGTGTACTCTCTGCATCCTTTTTCTTCTCGGCATTTTCATGCAGCTTCACAAGCCACCGCATCAACATCTGCCACAGCCATGCGACTGCGATCGCCGCAACCACACCTGCAAATGAGAAAACTCTGTAATACGGCAGAGCACACTGAATCATCAACATGACCGGTATGCACAGGATACTCCCTGCCAAATAGAACTCTGCAAAATCATCACATACCGTTCTCTTCTCCGCCGGAGTTTGTGGATAGGCGCTGTTCCTAATTTTACTCAGGATATGCACAATCGCAAGTATCACACCGATGATTAATATAACTGCCAGAACTGCCGCACCGCCGACATAATACTCATTCAATAGACCTCGCAGCCAGGCTGTGAACTGCCGCAGAAATCCTTCTCTCTCAACGCTCTGAATATAAGGTGTCGCCAGCATATAGTCAATTCCGGTCTTCAACGCTCTGAACGGTGCATGAATCAAAATCGTAAAGTGGCTCATGCCGTAATAATCACTGTCCTCAGTCTTTGCGAGTAAATTAGAGCCGATCGCGAGCCACACAATACCATACAGCCCCACTGTACAGACTGCACTGAGCACGGATGTCAGAATCAAGTTAAAGAGTCTTCTGTATTCCTTATGCACAAGCAATGTCATGCCGCCTATCAGACACACCGGCACCACCACATATACACTGCTGGGTATGGCGTACAGTGCCATGACAAGAGAAAGACCAAACACAATATAATGTCTCTTTAACACCTTACTCTCTGCCGCGATAAACAGAAGTTCATTCAGTGCCACGAGATAACAGAATGTCACGAGTGCATAACCCCTGCCCTGAACCGCCAGCTGATTGACCATTTTCATGCCGGCATAACAAAACACCGGTATGAGTGCCATTCCCTGATCAAAACATTTCCTGCCAAGCCTGTAAATCAAAACAAGGCTGCCCAGACTGCACAGATACGAGATGCCCCTCAGAGAAATTGATGCATTCCCGAAGATGTTAAGACATGCCGACAAAACCGAATAGCCTATGTGATTGTTGGGAAGCGGCCAATGAATCGCCGCGTACAGCGGTCCTCTGCTGATAAAATAATAATAAGTATAAAGCTCATCATACCACGGTGTCAGCGCAAACATACGCCAACCGTAGTAAATCGCCATACCAAACAGGAACAGGGCAAACACAATCGTCTCCTTATCAAGTTCCTTCCATTTATCTTTCCGTACCATACGAATATTCCCGATACATTCTTATCCTATCTGATCCGCTCCGCAAGCAAATCTCCCATCTGCCTGCACCCCACTTGCTTACATCCTTCCGACATAATATCAACAGTGCGATATCCTTCCTTCAAAACCTGCTTCACCGCATTCTCGACAGCATCTGCTTCTCTATCCAAGTCGAAACTGTAACGCAGCATCATGGCTGCCGAAAGGACGGTCGCTATAGGATTTGCGACGTCTTTACCAGCGATATCCGGTGCGGAACCATGACTCGGCTCATACAATCCGAACTTAGTATCATTCAAAGATGCGGATGCGAGCATACCAATAGACCCTGTCACCATGCTTGCCTCGTCTGACAGTATATCACCAAACATGTTCTCCGTCAGAATGACATCAAACTGTGCCGGGTCTTTCACAAGCTGCATCGCGCAGTTATCCACCAACATATGTTCTAAAGTTACTTCCGGGTAATCCTTTGCAACCTCTTCCACTACATTTCGCCATAATCTCGAAGAGTCCAGCACGTTTGCTTTATCCACGCTTGTCACTTTCTTCCTTCTTTTCATGGCGATATCAAAGCCCTTTACGGCAATTCTTCTAATCTCATTCTCATCATATACCAGCGTATCGACGGCTTTTCTCACACCGTTTTCCTCGGTCGTGCTGCGTTCACCGAAATAAAGTCCACCCGTCAGTTCACGCATGATCATCATATCGAAACCCGCTGCTGAAATCTCTTCCTTTAACGGACAGGCACCCCTCAAATCACTGTACAGAATTGCGGGTCTCAAGTTGGCAAAAAGATTCAATGCTTTCCTAATTGCAAGCAGTCCTGCTTCCGGCCTTAAGTTTGGCGCAAGCTTGTACCATGGAGAAGTTGTCGTGTCTCCGCCTATAGAACCCATCAGCACCGCATCTGCACTTTTCGCCGTCGCAATCGCTTCCTCCGTAAGCGGAACTCCGTGCACGTCGATGGACGCACCTCCCATCAGGATGTCCGTATAATGTATATCATGTCCGTATTGATTCGCTATAACATCAAGAACTTTCTTAGCCTCCGCTACAATCTCCGGTCCGATTCCGTCACCCGGAATACAAGTGATGTTTAATTCCATACTCAATCCCTCACTCCTACGTCTTTTTCGCAAAATATCACTTATATATCATAGTCTATTCTTATTGAAATTTCAAGACATGTCTGCTGATAGGCACAAAAATGGCGAACCATCCCTGATTCGCCATCACATTTCCTTTGCCGGTTTCAAAATATAACACGTCTCAATTAGTCCGATTACTCTGCATCAGCTTTCTCAATCTGTGCAACAGCAGATTTCTGCATCGGAATACGGCAATTCTTGTTGCTGCCAAACTCCACGATAATCGTGTCATCGGTGATATCGATAACGATACCGTAGAAACCGCTTGTCGTCAGCACACAGTCACCGACACTCATCTCGGCAAGCATTGCTGCCATTCTCTTCTGTTCCTTCTTCTGCGGACGAAGCAGGGCAAAATAAAAGAATGCACCAAAAATAACAACATAAATAACAATCATCATAATGCCGCCGCCTGAAGAGATAGCCGCTTCATCGGCCGTCAATAAAATTCCCATCTGTTCTTCCTCCATTAATTCTTACACATATGACTGAACCATTCATATAATCACATCACACATCTATGCAATCTACTGCATATCATACACAAAACAATATAAGAAAACAAGCCCTTTCTCTTTTTTTCTATCTGCAATAACATAAATCATCCGACTCAATGAAAATGCATACCATCCAGCTTCCTCTTCTTGTATGTGCTAAATTCTCCGTTCTCCAACGCCTGTCTGATTTCCTCCATCATTGTGTTATAAAAATACAGATTATGGAGAACACACAGACGCATGCCCAGCATTTCCTTAGCCTTCAGAAGATGTCTGATGTATGCCCTCGAATATCTTGAACATGCCGGACATCCGCACCCCTCTTCAATCGGTCTTTCATCCAGCTCATATTTTGCATTGAACAGATTGATTTTGCCATGATTTGTATACAGATGGCCATGCCTGCCGTTTCTGGTGGGATAGACACAATCAAAGAAATCCACTCCCCGCTCTACAGCCTCCAATATATTGGCAGGTGTTCCGACACCCATTAAATAGGTGGGCTTGTCCTTCGGAAGATATGGAACGGTCTGTTCAATGATATGATACATCTGGTCATGACTCTCCCCCACAGCAAGCCCGCCGATTGCATAACCGTCACATTCCATCTCCGATATTCTCTTGGCATGATCGATTCTGATATCATCATAGACAGCTCCTTGGTTGATCCCAAAAAGAAGCTGTTTCTTATTAATCGTATCATCCAGACTGTTCAGCCGTCTCATCTCCTTCTTGCAGCGCTCCAGCCATCTTGTCGTGCGCGCCACGGAAGCCTCCACATACCGCCTGTCCGCCACACTGGAAGGACATTCGTCGAAAGCCATTGCAATAGTAGATGCAAGATTTGACTGAATCTGCATGCTCTCCTCCGGCCCCATAAATATCTTTCTTCCGTCTATATGAGAGTTAAAGTAGACACCTTCCTCCTTGATTTTGCGAAGACTTGCCAAAGAAAAAACCTGAAACCCACCCGAATCTGTGAGAATCGGCTTGTTCCACGACATGAACTTATGTAAACCGCCCAGCTGTTTTACTACATGATCGCCCGGGCGCACATGCAAATGGTACGTGTTAGACAACTGAACCTGTGTCTTGATTCCCTCCAAATCTTGTGTGGAAACCGCACCCTTAATTGCCGCCACCGTACCTACATTCATAAATACGGGCGTCTGGATCGTCCCGTGTACCGTCTCCAGCTGCGCCCGTTTCGCTCTGCCTTCTGTTTTTAATACAGTATACATCACAAATACCTGTCCCAAAATTCTTCCAGACATATTTCCTCATCGTGCATAATCGTGGCCGCCTCCCTGCCCACATAGCGGAAATGCCACGGCTCATACTTGATGCTGGTGATATATTCCTTGCCTTGCGGATAACGCAATGTAAATCCATACTCACAGCTATGTTCCGCAAGCCATTGACCTGCCTTTGTCTCACCGAATCCCTCGGTAAGCGAATCGTAAGTATCACATGTAATATCAAATGCAAGACCCACCTGGTGCTCGCTTGATCCCGGTACGGTAATCACCTGCGAAGTAAGTTTATAAGCTTCCATATAGGAGTACCCCTGACCCATATATTGTTTGATTCTTTTACTAAAATTGGTTTCCTGTCTGGAATCGGTTCGGTATGTAGATTTTAGTGCAAGATTAATTCCGTCATTTTTCGCTGCACGCATCATGGAGAGCAGATCGCTTATGATTCTCTCGTCACAACTAAGACCATTCGTAATTGTTCCCAGTTCAAAATCGTAATCCTCCGGAATGGGATGCTGTTTATTAATCAAAACGAGCCGCCAGTCGGAGGCATCAAACTCATAGTCCTCAATAACTTCTTCCGGCACATTCTCATCCGCCCGGTAACTCTCCTGATTTTCCAAGATATCATCGAGAGTATACGTCGCATCAACACCTTCAATATACTCCTCCTCACTGTAATCGAAATCATCGTCATCATCGTCTATGTACGGGTTCGCCTCGTCCGTCTCCACCGCCAATGTAATATCGGAATCCTCCACCACGGCACTATAAGTTTCCTGGGCTTTAATAAAGCCTGTCTTCTCTGCAAAGACGGCAAAGGAAAAACTGCAGCTGTTCATAAAGAAAATAATGACGAAAACAACGCTGGCATACCGCTTAGTATTGGTCACAAAATGCCTGCCAATATAATATATGCCCAGAATAATCGACATCAGCGCAAGCGAAGGATACCGCAGCATTTTATATTTTTTGGCAATATTCGTAAACTTGAAAATTACTTTTTCCCGAAATGTCTTCTTCATCAGAGTCCTCAAATCAAACTTGTGGCCTTATGCTATCATCCATACTATATATCGTAGTACCTCACTAGTATCATAACACATAAAATTTTTTTGTACACCCTTTTTTATGTGATTTTTGAAAGACTTTTTAGCAGTAAATATTTATTTCTCATAGTCAATATGGTATACTTCGAATGAACAAAAGAATCATCGTGAAATCGTCCGAAATATTAAATCTTCATTTTATATTTCGCTCGTTATTTATTTTGCGCAAGATATCCTGCATTCTTTTTTCAGAAAACTTCATATTTTAGACATTTATGACACTTTTTGTCAGAACAATATAAGACTTGTTTGTCTCGTTTCTGACAATTTATTCATCTGTATTCATACGATAAATTGCTATATCATGCTCATTCATTGTAATAATTGATAAAAGAAAGGATTAGAAATATGGCCGGTTCATCTTTTGGAAACATTTTTCGGATTACAACATGGGGCGAATCCCACGGAGAAGCACTCGGTGTAGTGGTTGACGGATGCCCCGCCGGACTCCCGCTGGACATCAGCGATATTCAGGCTTATCTTGACCGCCGCAAACCGGGACAAACTAAGATTTCCACACCCCGCAAAGAGGCGGATGCGGTAGAAATCCTCTCCGGCATTTTTGAAGGCAGAACTACGGGCACACCCATCTCTATGTTGGTGCGCAACACGTCCCAGCGCTCTGCGGACTACAGTGAGATTGCCAATTACTATCGTCCCGGCCATGCGGATTATACTTTCGATGCAAAATACGGATTCCGTGACTATCGCGGCGGCGGACGTTCCTCCGGACGCGAAACGATCGGCCGCGTTGCCGCGGGTGCCGTAGCGGCAAAGCTGCTGCGCGAATTTGGGATTGAGCTGACCGCCTACACCAAATCTATCGGTCCCGTCACCATCGACATGAATAAATTTGACAGACAGTCCATCATATCAACACCGACTTGTATGCCGGATGCCGAGGCATCCATCCGGGCGGAATCTTATCTTGCCGATTGTATGCGGAGCTATGATTCTGCAGGTGGCGTAATTGAATGTGTCATTACGGGTGTCCCTGCCGGACTCGGGGATCCGGTATTTGAGAAATTGGATGCTTCACTTGCCAAGGCGGTCATGTCTATAGGGGCCGTCAAAGCCGTAGAGATCGGTGACGGTGTTGAAGCGTCCGCCAGTCACGGTTCTGCCAACAACGATCCTTTTTGTATGAAGGACGGTAAAGTAATAAAGACTGCCAACCATGCAGGCGGAATACTGGGTGGTATCAGCGATGGCTCCGACATTATACTGCGCGCCCATATCAAGCCTACACCATCCATATTTTCGTCTCAACAAACTGTCAATAAAAAGGGCGAAAACATAGAGATTTCCATCAAGGGACGACACGATCCCATCATTGTTCCCCGCGCGGTTGTCGTGGTGGAAACAATGGCCGCCGCCACTATCGCGGATGCTTTGCTGATGAATGCAGGTGCAAAGGTTGAAAACTTAAAAAAGATATATGACAGGTAATTCTGTCATATATCTTTTTCTATTTATATCTTCATAATATAACTTATTCTTATCTATGCTAATGGCATCTGATAACATATTCCTAATACGTCAGATAGCTGCTGATACAATACAATGTCTGACCGTTATAATCAACTCTGGACCAGCCGTAGTCCTCATTGATTCCCGTTCTTGTCACATACTCGCCGTTGTGGAGTACCGCTACCACTGTTGCATCCGGATTCGTTACACTTGGCAGCGCCCGCAGGTTAACTTCAATCTTTGCAGTCACCGATTCGTTTCTGTCGGCGAATTTGGTCTTCAGCCCATCACCGCTGCCTGCACCTTCCTGCTCGGAAACAGGAGGTTGATACTGCAAGTCCGTCGTCAGATAACTTGACACTGCATACACGGTTTGTCCGTTAAGAATAAGCCTCGACCAACCGCTGTCACTGACTCCTGTTCTTGTGACAGTCTCTCCATTCTTCAAAGTATATACAATAGTGCTGTCATCGCCTTGGCTGGGAATATCTCGAAGATTCGTGGAATCCTTGGCCGTTACGGTCTCGTCCACTTCCCTAAAACTCATCAAGGCTTCAACGTCCGGACGCACCTCCTCGGGTACTTCCGGATTAACTGCCTCCGCGGTGTCTTCATATCCGAAATATGCTACATTGACATCCACCGGCCTGGAAATCCCCGCCACCGTACCGCGATTGGTATACTGCCACATGGCATGCTTGCCGCTGTAGGAAGATTGGGTTGTCTCCGGATACGGCGTTGCCGGATACTGTGATACCCATATTCTGTATGTGCTCTCGATTCTCGAGGTATCCCACTTAGCATTTCCGGACAACTCACCCATGGAAGCGTAGAACATCGGCGTATAGTCCCTGCTGTATATCTCCTGCAAAAACGCGATGGCAATATCGGTACGCTCTTTATTCGTCAGATGATATTGGGCACTGTCAGGCTTATCAAATCCCTCACAGTCGTAAGCCACCGGATAAGTTATCTGATACCGGGATATATAGTCCGCAACCCAGTCGGCCTCAGCCTTGGCCTCCTCCACGCTTGTCGCTGTGGAGAAGAAATATACTCCCACTTTAATACCATTCTTCTGTGCCTCCTGCATATTGTATTTCGCATTGGTATCGGCACAGATTTCACGGGAAGCATCAGCCCTGTATCCCACTCTCACCATAGCGAAGTCAATACCCGATGCGGCAACCTGCGCCCAATCAATTGTTCCTTGATATCTGGCCACATCGATACCGATGGTAACCTGATCTGTCTCCGTCACCCTGCCGGAAGACAAAAGCACAGATACATCCACCTCCGTACCCTGCTCTGTACTCATAGATTCCGACTGCGGATCGTCTGAATCCTCAGGTTCATCTTCTTCCGCATCATCCGGATTTTTAACAACATCCGTTATGTTATCTTCGGGTTCCTCATCCTCTACGGCTTCAAGCTCCACATCTTTTTCATCTTCAAATTCCTGATCCTGAATCAGCTGCGCAGACATACCGTCCGTCTCTACCGCCGGCTCCAGAATCTTCTTAGTAGTCCTTCCGGTCATGACGATAACGACAATAATCACGATAAGAATCACCGATGCCGCTGCTGCAATAGGAATTATTAACTTGGCCGCCGGAAGTGCGTAGTCCTCATCATCTTCGTCGTAATCTTCCTCGTCGTAGTCTTCCTCGTCGTAGTCTTCCTCATAACTCCGGTCAATCTCATCATCATAGTCGTCAGACTCATCATCCAAATCCAGCAAGTCATCGACCAGATCACTCAGTTTTTTCATATCTTTCTCCGTTCTGTTTAGAAGTTATCCAACAATTCCAAGTAAAAGTTATTGTAGTCCTCTCTCTTCTCTTTCATGAAATGAATCGCCGTCTTCGGGTGCTGATTGAGCAGCCCCGTCAGCAGATAGGGAACATCGTATCCCCATACCACGCCCGACTCTCTTAGCGGTACAATTTGTGCCTCGATAAATTTCAGAATCGGATTGATTCTATACTTCGGATTCTTTAAAAATCCCAACAGTAGCTCACTTGGACAGTTTCCGCATCCGCGGCCAAGTCCGCTCACCGTCGCATCCAGATAACTTACCCCTTTGATAATAGCCTCTGTCGTGTTTGCAAAAGCAAGCTGCTGATTATTGTGAGCATGAATACCCACCTTCTTGTCATACTTATCTGCCACTTCCAAATATTTATCGCACAGTCTTCTGACCTGTTCCGGATATAGCGAACCGTAACTGTCCACAAGATATACTGTACCTACACTACTTTGGCAGAGAAGTTCCAGCGCCGCATCAATATCTACATCATTTGATTTGGAGATTGCCATAATATTGACTGTCGTCTCATACCCCTTCTTCGCACAGTCTTCAATCATCTCCACCGCCGCGGGAATCGTGTTGATATAGGTCGCAATCCTCACCAAGTCAATCGGACTGTCCTTTTTGTTCAGGATGTCTTTCTTAAAATCGCATCTCCCGACATCAGCCATTACCGCAATCTTCATGTCTGTCTTGTTATCGCCCACAACGGCACGTATATCCTTGTCATCACAAAATTTCCACTTGCCGAACTTCTCCACATCAAACATCTCTTTGGAGGCCTTGTAACCAAATTCCATGTAATCGACACCCGATTTAATATTTGCCTGGTACAGTTCCTTCACGAATTCATCCGTAAAGAAAAAATCATTTACCAGACCGCCGTCCCTCAGTGTACAGTCTATCACCTTGATATCCGGTGTATAAGACATTAATGTTCTCTCTTTTGCTTTCCTTTCCATCTTATCTTTCCACTCCGCTCTCTATTATTCTACAACAATCTTCCTGAAACTCTTCTTCCCTTTTTTGACAATAAACTCTTCCGCCGCAACCATATCCTTAGTGTATGCTGCTTTAATATCCGTCACCTTCTCGCCTTTGACGGACACACCGCCCTGCTCCACGGCCCGACGCGCCTCCGAGCGGGATGAAGCAAGCCCCGAAACCACCAGAATGCCTAAGACATCAATACTGCCGTCCGCGAAATTATCATCTGTCAGCGTCACCGTCGGTATGTTCTCCGAACTACCTCCGCCCGCAAAAAGTGCCTTCGCCGCTTCCTGTGCTTTCGCTGCTTCTTCCTGTCCGTGTACAAGATTTGTCAGCTCGTATGCCAAGATCTCTTTGGCCTGATTCAACTGACTGCCTTCCCACTTATCCATCTCGTCAATCTGTTCAAGCGGCAGGAAAGTCAACATGCGAAGACATTTCAACACATCTGCATCCGCCACGTTACGCCAGTACTGATAGAACTCGTAGGGAGTGGTCTTATTCGGATCAAGCCATACGGCTCCTTTCTGCGTCTTGCCCATCTTATTGCCTTCCGAGTTCATCAAAAGCGTAATTGTCATGGCATATGCATCCTTGCCGAGTTTGCGGCGGATCAGATCGGTACCGCCCAGCATATTGCTCCACTGGTCGTCTCCGCCAAACTGCATATTACAGCCGTATCTTTTGTACAACTCCAGAAAATCGTAACTCTGCATAATCATGTAGTTGAACTCCAAGAAGCTTAAGCCCTTCTCCATTCTCTGCTTATAGCATTCCGCGCGAAGCATGTTATTGACACTGAAGCATGCCCCCACCTCGCGGATAAACTCTATATAATTTAAATCAAGCAGCCAGTCGGCATTGTTGACCATAAGTGCCTTGCCATCGGAGAAATCGATAAACCTGCTCATCTGTTTTTTAAAACATTCGCAATTGTGCTCTATCGTCTCCTTCGTCATCATGGTACGCATATCGCTTCTGCCGGAGGGATCTCCGATCATCGCCGTTCCGCCTCCGATCAAGGCGATCGGCTTATTGCCGGCTTCCTGTAATCTCTTCATGAGACACAGCGCCATAAAATGTCCCACATGCAAACTGTCTGCAGTCGGGTCAAATCCGATATAAAAAACCGCTTTACCGCTGTTGATTAAATCACGGATCTCATCAGCATCCGTCAATTGTGCAAGAAGGCCTCTTGCCTGAAGTTCTTCATAAATTCCCATTGTTCCGTCTTCCTTTCTTACATAAAATAAACCTCGCCCTATATATAGGACGAGGTTAAACTCGTGGTACCACCTAATTTCGCAGACAACTCACATCGCCTGCCTCACCGAGTACGATTCCGAAACATCAATCAATGTATGCGTCATGATACTCTCCTGCTGTAACGTGCATTCCACGTCGCGGCCTACTAGGTCAATCCATTCTGCCGCGAAGCTCCGGGATGTATTCATAAAAAACTTCCCGCGCGCCTCTCATCAACCGGCTGCTTTCTGTTCGTTCCGTAATCTACTACTTGTTCCCATCAACGCCTGTTTAATTTATTTATTATAATTTAAACGAATATACCTGCTTTGTCAACTATTAATTCATATTTCCCATCATATCACTCAAAATTATCTTGACCTGATGGAAGTCAAACATATCGTAAGCCTCCCGCAGTTTCCTAATCTGCGCATTGGCCTTTGCCCCGAAATTCTTGGATGCCATCTCCGGCACAAGTCGATCGGTCACTTTAAGATTCATCTTGTCAAGTTCAATCTTGAGATTTTGCAGCATTTCAGGAGTCAATTCCTCTGCCTCTCTGTCCTCCGGGTTATCTTCCGTCTCTGTCCTGCTGAACTTTCCGATACCGGTCAGATATTCTTGGACTTCCTCAAGAATCTTTCTAAATTTCTCAAGATATCCGTTAATCTTACGATTGATGGACTCCACATCTCCGGCTTTACCGTCAAACTCCAACTCTTTAAAAAGCGCCGACACTTCCATGGCACCGATGCTTGCACTGGAACTCTTGATACCGTGCACATCGGTCGTAAACAATTGAATGTCTCCGGCCTCCAGAAGGTTCGGCAGCAATTCCAAATACTTGACCCCTTCCGCATAATAGGTATTCAGAATTGCCGCATAAGCATCCTGATTAAATCCAATATTTAAAAGACCTTTATCCGTGTTCAGTCCACTCTCCGGCAGTTGTCCTCTGTCAGTTGACGATTGACCCTCGTTATGATTACTGTCTTCATTTTTAAATTTAACGCGCTCAATCAGTTCCTCAGGTAAAAACTCCAAGAGACATTTTTCCAGATACCGCCTCTTGATCGGTTTGGCCAGATACTCCTGAAAACCAAGCGCAAGCATATCTTCGCGAACATTTGCACCGTTTTGGGCAGTCAGAGCGACAAAAGGCACCTCCTTGTAGTAAGAATCCGATTTTGCGCGAACTGCCTTGAGCACATCGCTTCCGCTCATATCGGGCATAACCATATCCATCAGGATCAAATCGTACCTCTCATCCTCCATTTTCTTGATACCGTCCTCACCGCAGGTCGCCACCGCGATGTCAATACCGTATTTTCCGAAGATACCGGCGGCCACCTTCAGATTCACCGCATTGTCATCCACCACAAGCACTCTTGCCTTGCGGGCCGTAAAGACCTCCTCCGCAACACTCTTTCGATAGTCTTCCTTATTCCACTTATGATTTAAGACTCTTGCAACCGGAATGCACGAGAGCGGTCTATGGAACAGGCGGCACTTACCGAAATCACCGTAAACAGCATCATAATCTGCCAAAACATACGTATAATCCTGGCACTGATACAGGGAAATAATATTGGAAAGGTTCTCATATGCCTCATCGGGCACAAAAATATAATCAAAATGCTTATCCTGAACTGCACGGTCAAATCCATAATAATTGCGGCAGTATGTAGGCCGGATTCCGAGTACCTCCATAATATTCTGCCACTTAGACATACTGAAATCATCCTCGACATAAATGAGCACACCGGGTATCTGATCGCCCTCCAATTGTATCAAAGGTGACGCATCGACGATTTTCTGACGAAACATAAAATTCGTGGACAGACCAACCCCCTCAATACTCTCCACCTTAATATCTCCCTGCATCATGGACAACAGTTCCTTACATATGGTGAACTTCAAGCCAACACCTTTGAGATTGCTGGATTGCCGGGAATCATATGTGTCATACATACCAAACAGCGACTGTATATCAATCTGTGACATTCCTTTGCCCGTATCGGCAACCGTACAATGAAAAACCGCCTGCCCGGCATCATTGTCTCTCTCGCAGTTAATATCCATCACAATTCTGCCGCTCGTTGTAAAATCTATGGAGACAAAAAGCAAATACAAGAAAATCTGCCTGATGGCCACATGGTCACCCTGAAGCAATTTCGGTATATCCCCATCAATTTTTAAATCCAGATGTAGTTTTTTCTTATGAACATCCTCCGAGATTGTCCGTATGATCTCCCTGATTAATTTGTCAAAACTATATACATCTTCTATCAAGTGCATGTCCCCGGCATCGATCTTAGCATAAGTCAACACATCGTCGATAATGGAAAGCAGATCGTAAGCAGCACTTCTTATGGTGTTGATTTCGCTTTTAATCTCACCGTCAGACTCTCCCTTGAGCATAATTTCCGACAAGTTAATAATTGAATTCATCGGGATTCTGATCTCATATGACATGTTGGAAAGAAACTGCTTCTTAGCCGTGCCTGCCCGCTCAATCTTCTGGCGGCTGCACCGTATTTTCCACTGTTGATGCCTGTAAAACTTCTCCTGAAAATAGATAAGCATACCAATCAAAAACACTGTACCGATAAAACAGATCGCAAGATCGGAAAAATGAAACACCTTATCGGCATAAAATTCTTCGCCGCTGGCAGGAAAAAAAACATTGCTGTATAAATAACAGTATTCAAACACAAACAGGACGAGTGCACAGACAAACACGGCACCCTCGAAGACACAATAGACGATGAGCATACTTGCGGCAAACCACGCAATCGCCACACCGTACACAACATGTCCCGGTCTTAGAATCATCGGAACCGCAACAGCATCAATGACAATCAAGGCAAGAATTGCAACCAGATCGTGCTTTCTAAAATACAGATCAAACCACAAGAGCAAACTGCAGCCTGCAACGATGACCGCCATCGGCAGCACCAACTCCCGAATATTACCGACAAATATGGCTATCGGAAACACAACAATATTTTCGACGATAATCATGGTGAGAAGAAGCAACAGATTAAACTCTGTCAATTCCATGTCGCCCAACCTTTTTGCAAATATTTGATCAAGCTTTTGCTTCATAATTCTTTTCCGTTCACAGTCCGGCTGTCAGGTGCTATGCCCGGCCTCTTCCTCCTTCTTCGCGGTATAGATGATCTTATCTTTCGGCAGACAAGACTGCAGGACTTTCTCAAACTGCTCTCTCTCAATCGGCTTTGATATATATTCATTGAAACCGGCTTCCAGAAACATCTCTCGCGCGCCGCTTACTGCGTTAGCGGTCAGCGCCGCAACCGGTACCTTCTCCAGTTTCGGATTTCCCAATGCCCTGATATTCCTCAGGGTATCGATTCCATCCATCTCCGGCATCATATAATCCAGCAGAATAAAGTCCACAGGCTCCTTCTGAAGCATCTTAAGGCATTCTTTACCGCTTGAAGCCACGGATACTTTGGCCTGATATCGGCTCAACAGGCTTACGGCAACCTCAAGATTGATTATATTGTCGTCCACTACCATGATGTGTGCATCCGGACAGATAAACTCTCCTTTATATCCTATGTAACGAACCGTACTGTTTCGCTTACCGGTCAGAAGTGCATACAGATTCAGGCAGTTGACCGGTCTGGCGAGCGTTGTCTTGATAAGCACATCGTCATATGTCATAAATCCGGAACCGATCAGAATAAGTGACTGCGGGCTCAGCAATTCACTCAATTTCCCATTCATCTCGTCATACCGTTCCGCGCTAATCACAACATGTGTATAACTCTCATCCGTACATTCCCTTATGAAGACATCGCTATCTAATGCTTGGAAGAAATCAACATTCATATCTTGCAAAGTCTTGGAAAACACGTTGCCCTGTATATCCGTGTTCTCATAAAACAACACTCGGGGATGTCCCGGAATCTCTTCCTCAACCAGTGCCCGTCCACCTTCATATCCCTGACGAATATTGAAATAATATCTTCTTTGGGCACCTTCCTCTTCCATATGTATCTCGCCGCCCATAAGCCGCACAAGACGGCAAGGCATCGGTTCGCTCACATCACTATCATCCCCATTGTCTTCCGCATCATCATCCCTCTGATACAGCGCCTCTCTGTATGAATACTGAAAGTTTCCCTCGGCACGTACCTCCACACACAGACGCAGAAAATCCTGGTCATTGTCTTTCTCTCTCCATATTTTGAAATAGACTTCACCTGTTCTCAATGACTTGACGATCCCCGACAACACACTCAGCATAATCTGACGGACCAACGCTGCATCACCGAGTAACCGTTCCGGGATATCGGGTGCAATATCCGTAATCAATTCTGCTTTGTAATCAGCAAACCGCACGGAAATAACATTGATCAGATCATTGCAGATATCTCCGATGCTATACGGTTGATTTTTGATAACAGGCTCGCTGTCATCAAGTTTGGAGAAAGCCATAAGCTCATTGGTGATTGATAAAAGCGCCCTGCTGGCATTAGCCATATGAAAAGCACTGTTCTTCACACGGTCATCGATATCCTGATCCATAAGCAGCTCAGAAACCCCCATGATAGCGTTGAGCGGAGTTCTGATTTCGTGCGACACATTCACCAAAAACATATTCTTGGCATAACTCAACTGCTCCGCCTGACGTCCCATGTCGATACTTTTCTTAATCTCCCTGCGCAGTATTCTGCTGCGATATGACGTCAGGACACCGCATATCGTGCCCATAATAAATAATGCCACCACGATTCTGCAGAACAACATAATGCCATACTGTGCGTTTACTTCCTGCAGCAATGCCGGATCTGAAATTTTCAATATCATATGGTACATGCATGAAAGATCGATGACAGAACTGACCACAATAAATATTACGGCCCATCTTTTTTTGAGAAGAAATGCAATATAGACGATACCGACCAGAAAATATATAGGGAAATCATATATGGCGTAGGGCACATAGTCTGACATCACGGGCAGCAGTATAAAAAACATAAGAAGCAGATAAGCTGCGGATATCCGGCTGATTTTATCCGTCTTCCTCTCTGCATATACTGCCGTCACAGTCAACAAAACCCCCACAAACAGCATTGCCGGCACATAGATATCCATGCGAATAAGCAGAGTGAGCAGCACCATAACAGAGCAGGCGCACACACTGAGCGTCATCGACACATGAAACAATAATCTGTCTGCCGGCAACTCTATATCCAAATATTTATCCAACCGTTCTTTTGCTGACATTCCGGTTATCCCTCTTTTGCTTAACCCGCTATATTCCTGATATCATTCTCAACGGACAGAAAAATGTCTACAATCGACGGATCAAAACTCGTAAACTTCATAAACTTGATTTTCATCATCGCTTCCTGATGACTGAGCACTTTGCCATCCACCGCAATGCTTCGCAAATTATCGTATGTATTGACAACAGCTAGCGCTCTCGCCTCCAGAGGAATGTTCTCCCCGTTTAATCTGTCCGGATAACCGTTGCCGTCCCATCTCTCATGATGACTGCGACACATATTGTACACATAATTCAGGAAATTATTTTCACCGGCACTAAGCTGTTTGACTTTGGAAAGCATATCCGCTCCCAGTGTCGTATGAGTTTTGACCGCCTCATGCTCAAACTCGCCTTCAACATTTACTCTCGAGTTATTGACATATTGATCGGCAATGCAGAGTTTTCCCACATCATGAATCTTAGACGCAAAACATATCGTAGTTCCGTCATCCGCAGTCAATCCGTATTGATCGTTTCTGACCATAGCGCTGATCAGTATATCCATATACTTTTCCACGCGTCTGGCATGATCACCGTTGAAACCGTCCCTCTTTGTCATCAGATCCACAAACATGGCAACAATCGAGTATTGTAATTCCAGGTTCTTTTTATTCTTATCCTGCACAAGATTGTTGAGAGACTGATTCATCTCGGCAAGCTTTCTTTGTTGTGATAAAAGTTGTATCTGGATATCCACTCTCTTCTTTAACAGATTTGCCGTATAGGGTTTTCTGATATAATCCATAGCGCCCAGATTGTAGCTTTCCAACTCTGTCGTGTCATCATCCTGCGCCGTGAGGAAAATGATCGGGATATTCACAAGCTTTGGCACGTTCTTCATCTCCGAAATTACCTGAAAACCGTTGACATTGGGCATATCCACATCCAGAAGCACCAGATCGGGAAGTTCCGGCATGTCATTGAGACATTCCAATGCCGAAATACCGGAGGATACAGGAATCACCTCATACTCCTCCTCCAAAGTCTTCCTGGCCATAATCAAATTTGCCATATTATCATCTACAATCATTACTCGATACATATTGTCACCTCTTAATACTTATAGTGATTATCTTTATCTGTTGGTCATCAATTTGATCATTGCCTGATTCAGACCGTCCACCGTAAGTTTATACATCGGAAACAGGCCCTTGATCGCGGTTTCCGCCTCCCGCCACGGCGCATGCCCGGGTGCCATTTTGGGGTTAAGCCAAACAATTCTCTTATAGTGCCGTTTCATCAGCATAAGCCAGTCCATGCCTGACAAACCACCGTTGGGTCCTCTGTAATTACCTGTGGTGGAATATAATTCCTCCGGCGCCATCGCCGCATCTCCCACGATGATTACCTTATAATCACTGTCCAAATTGCGGAACATCCACTCTGTCTCGACCCAGTCCCCGTTCTCACACTCCGGAGTATTATACAGATTGGCATAGATACAGTTATGAAAAAAATAAGTCTTGACATCCTTATAATGGTTTGATTTATGAATAGAATGAAACAGCTCATTCAAAAGCGTCGTGTAGGGAATCATGGTGCCGCCGGAATCCATGAGCAAAAGAAGCTTAACTGAATTTTTACGAGGTTTTTCCATCACAATCTGCAGACATCCGCCGTTGTTGCAAGTGGCGTCTACGGTACCGTCTATATCCAGTTCAGTCTTCGGGATATCCAGCTTGGCCGAAAACTGCCTGAGCTTGCGCAGCGCCACCTGAAACTGTCTGTTATCCAGCACTTTGTCGTTGCGAAAATCACGGTATTTCCTTGCACCGATCACCTGAAATGCAGACTGGTAACCGGTCGTTCCGCCCACTCTGATGCCGCCCATGTTGCCGCCCATATTGCCAAATGACGTTTTACCCATGGTACCGATCCAGTGACTGCCGCCGTTATGTTCTTCATTCTGATCACGCAGTCTGTCTTTAAACTTGTTCTCCACGTCCTCCTTATCCATCTGAATCACTTCCTGATTCATCTCATGACGCATCTCCTCAAAGACATCCTGCATCTCCGGTTTATCCAGCCATCGCATCATGTTTTTGCTCACTTCATTCTCCGACTGAATACCCTTGAACACCTCATCAAAAGCCATATCAAACTTGTCATACTCGGTCTCTGATTTCACCAGAATCATGCGCGACACATAGTAGAACTCCGTCAGACTGCTGTTACACAATCCCTGCTGCAGTGCATCCTGCAGTGTCAGCCACTCGCTGAGTGATACATCCAGTCCTTTATCTTTTAAGGTGTAAAAAAACTTACTGAACATAAATACCCTCTTAGAAATCTGTCCTGTTCTTTACCGTCTCTAAATCTTCGTCCTTCTTGACTACCACACCGATAAACGGAAGTTCCTCGCGCAGCTTGTCGGTCGGAATCCCTCCGATCTGCAAGGCATTGATCCAGTCGATCAACTCTGAGGTGCTGGGTTTCTTGCGGATATCTTTCATGGACCGAATCCAATAGAATACTTCCATTGCATCGTGCAAAAGCTTCTCCTCCACATCGGGATAATGTGTCCTGACGATTTCCTCCATCAGATTCTGGTCCGGGAAATCGATGTAGTGGAATATACATCTTCTTAAGAACGCATCCGGCAACTCCTTCTCCGCATTCGAAGTGATGATTACAATCGGTCTGTGCTTCGCCTTGACGGTCCGCTTCGTCTCATGAATATAGAACTCCATCTGATCTAATTCCCACAACAAATCGTTGGGAAATTCGAGATCCGCCTTGTCAATCTCATCAATCAGGAGAATCACCTGCTCATCGGAGTCAAAGGCTTCTCCCAGTTTGCCGAGCTTGATATAATGGGCAATATCATCGACTCCCTCCTCGCCGAACTGCCCGTCATACAAACGCTGGATCGTATCATACATATACAATCCGTCCTGCGCCTTAGTCGTAGATTTTATATTCCATATGATCAGTTTTTTCCCAAGAGAATTAGCAACAGCCTGTGCCAGCATAGTCTTGCCTGTACCCGGCTCTCCCTTCACCAGAAGCGGCTTCTGCAGGGCAATTGCAACATTGACACTCGCCAACAGCTGCTGTGATGCAACATATTCCGGAGTACTGCTAAAACTCTGATTCTGCTCACTCATGTTCTTAATCCTTTCCGATGTTTCATTGTATTCCGAAGGATATCTATTATTGCTTATCCTATAAATGTATGTTACGATATTTCAAGTGCAAAAGCAAGAACTTGTTGTGAGAATCACAGAGAGGTTATACACATGACAGAGAACAAAACAGACAACAATCGGACCGGTCTTTCCTTCGAGGTATTTCCCCCGAAAAAGGACGAAGAATTTGATAATGCCTACCAGATTATGCAGGAACTCGGCAAGTTGAATCCCGATTTCATCAGTTGTACTTACGGCGCAGGAGGCTCAAGGGCGAGTAAGACAATTGAGATTGCATCTTATATTCAAAAAGAGCTGCACCTCAATTCCATCGCTCATATTACCTGTGTCGGCTTTACAAGAGATATGCTGCAGCAGAATTGCGACGCGCTTAAATCGGCCGGTATTAATCATGTTCTGGCGCTGCGCGGTGACAGACCGCAGACGATGACAGACGAACAGTTTAATAACCGGGAATTCTACTATGCGGCAGATCTTGTGCACTATTTAAAAGAGCACACCAACCTGCAGATTGCAGGGGCATGCTATCCCGAAAAGCATTATGAAGCTCCCGATTTCGAGGAAGACCTTCGTCATTTGAAAGAGAAAGTTGACGCCGGTGTCAGTTCTTTGATCTCACAGATGTTCTTCGATAACAATTATTTCTATCACTTTCTTGATAAAGCAAAGGCTTTGGGTATTAACGTCCCGGTCCATGCAGGTATTATGCCGATCACGACGGCCAAACAGCTCGGAACCACCGTGTCGCTCTCCGGTTCCTCCGTTCCGAAAGAACTGGCTGATCTCATCGCAACCTACGGAGATGACAAAGAAGATATGCGCAAAGCGGGCGTTGACTATGCTGTGCGTCAGATTCACGATCTGAAAGACCACGGCGTAGACGGAATCCATATCTATTCCATGAACAGGGTAAAGAGCACACGGGAAATCTGCAGCATGATTTAGGGAATATCCCACGGGAGCAACGGATTTTCTATTTTCTTATCACGCAGCATCAGGTTTTTCACCGACTCATCCGCCGGCTGCCCTTCAAACAGTACCGCATTGACTTCTTCTATGATGGGAAGCTGCACGTTATATTTTCTTGCCAGTCCGATGGCTGCCTTGGCGGAGTATACACCCTCAACTACCATCTTAACTTCATCCATCGCCTGCTCCATCGTATAACCCTGACCGATGAGTATGCCCGCACGCCGGTTACGTGAATGCATGGAAGCACAGGTGACAATCAGGTCGCCGATACCGGTCAGTCCGCAGAAAGTCTCCAGCTTGCCGCCCATAGCTACGCCGAGCCTTCCGATCTCCGTAATTCCCCTTGTGATAAGAGCGGCCTTAGCATTATCTCCGTACCCCAATCCGTCGGCGATACCCGCCGCAAGCGCCACGACATTCTTGAGTGCGGCGCCCAGTTCGATGCCGAGTACATCGGGACTGATATAGACCCGAAACACTTCATTCATAAAAATATTCTGCAAATACTCTGCAGTCGTCTTCTTCTTCGCACCCACGACAATGGTAGTCGGCAGACCTTTTCCTACCTCCTCCGCATGGGACGGACCGGATAAGACCGCCACTTCTGCCTGCGGAAGTTCCTCCTCAATAACCGCCGACATAGTCATCAGCGTCTTTTCCTCGATTCCCTTGGACGCATTGATGATTAGTTGTCCCTCGCGCACATAAGGTGCCATGCTGCGCGAAGTACTTCTCGTATATGGAGACGGCACCACTAATACCAATACATCTTTATCCGTTACCGCCGTCTGAAGATCTGTCGTAAATTCCATATCCTCCGGCAGTTTTACCCCCGGCAGCTTATCCTTGTGTTCATGCTCTGTCTTAAGCATTGTAATTTCCGCTTCCACAATGGACCACACCGTCACACGATGCCCGTTCTTATGCAGGTTCAGCGCCAATGCAGTCCCCCAACTTCCGGCGCCTATAACACTGATATCAGCCATTTTCCCCTCCTTCGGCACTCTCCTTGTTCTTGTGACTCAAATATGTTTTTCGCTCCGTGCCGCTCAACAATCTCTTAATGTTCTCTCTATGTTTGTAATATGCCATGACTGTAAGAACCGCCGTTACGACATACATCTCTGTCAACTGTGGCTGTGTCATTCCGACAAAAATACCCATCTGTCCCAACACGACCATCTCAATAAAGAAACCGGCATACAGGACCAGCGAGCCCAGAGACACATAATGTGTCGTAAAAAAGATACCGAAAAACAACACCACCGCCACCGGAATAAAATACGGATGAAAAGCGAGAATCATGCCGGCAGTAGCTGCAATGCCTTTACCGCCCTTAAAATGCAGATAAAACGGAAAGTTGTGTCCCAAGATGGCACCGGCAGCCGCATAGATTTTCAAGAGATATATCATATCCTGATGCGTGCTCCTAAAAATCAGATTGGCAGCCACCACCGCCAGGATGCACTTTGCAATGTCACCGAACAGCACAAGTACCCCGGCCTTCGTTCCCAGCACTCTCAGGGTGTTTGTGGTACCCGCGTTGCCGCTTCCGTAATTTCTGATATCAATTCCGTGTAGTTTCCCGTAAATATATGCGGTTTGAAACAAACCAAACACATACCCGATCACCAAACATATAATCCGTTCCACTTTTACTTGTTATCCTTTCTCTCCCGAATAATAAACTTAAACGGAGTGCCCCTAAATCCAAATGTCTCTCTGATCTGATTCTCCAAGTATCTGGTGTATGAGAAATGCATCAATTCCTTATCATTGACGAAAATTACAAAGGTAGGCGGTTTTACCGCCGCCTGTGTTATGTAATACAGGCGCAGTCTCTTGCCCTTATCGGAAGGCGGCTGCTGCATGGCAACTGCTTCCGCCATGATTTCATTGAGTACTCCCGTAGCCACACGCATGGAATGATTCTCATTGACAATATCTATCATATCATACAATTTCGGCAGCCTCTGTCCGGTTACCGCAGAGATAAACATGATCTCCGCATAGGGCATAAAGGAAAGCACCTGCCTGACCTTCTGTGTATACTCATTGACGGTTTTGTTATCCTTCTCGACCGCATCCCACTTATTGACTGCAATGATCGTCGCTTTGCCGCGGTCGTGAGCGATACCTGCAATCTTCGCATCCTGTTCCGTTACGCCCTCTGTAGCATCGATCACAAGCACCACAATGTCGGCACGCTCCACAGCAGCGACAGTCCGGATAATCATATACCGCTCCAGTTCCTCTTTAATTTTGTTTTTTCTGCGCAGGCCTGCCGTGTCAATAAAGACATAATCCTTACCGTTGTGCGTTATCTCCGTGTCAATGGCATCCCGCGTGGTACCTGCTATATCGGACACGATCACACGATTCTCTCCGATTAATTTGTTAATGATGGAAGATTTACCCACATTGGGTTTCCCCACAATAGCAATCTTGACGCGGTCATCTTCCTCTTCCGCTGCCGCCTCCCTGTCAAAATGGGAAGTCACCTCATCAAGAAGTTCCCCGAAACCGAGCTTATTGACAGAAGAAATCGGGTACGGTTCTCCAATGCCAAGATTGTAGAATTCATAGACATCCGCCATGTATTTATTAAAGCTATCGACTTTATTGACAGCCAACACAACCGGTTTATGGGCGCGGCGCAGCATATCCGCCACCTTGGAATCCGCATCCACCAACCCCTGTTTTACATCTACCATAAAAATGATTACATCCGCGGTGTCAATGGCAATCTGTGCCTGTTCTCTCATCTGCGAGAGAATGATATCCTTGCTGTCCGGCTCAATACCTCCCGTGTCAATCAACGTAAAGTTCATATCAAGCCATGTGACATCCACGTAGATACGGTCTCTGGTGATGCCCGGCGTATCCTTAACGATCGATATATTTTCCCCCGCCATCGCATTGAACAGTGTGGACTTTCCCACGTTGGGCCTTCCCACAACCGCCACGATCGGTTTGGCTTTTTTCTTGCTCATATATCACACCTCTAATACCGTATGGACAAAATCATGTCCGCTTGATTTTACAATATCTACCTTTACTTGTAAAGTCCTTTCCATCTCCTCCACCGTGACATCATCGAGAAAATAATCCTCTCCGCTTCGCAGCACATTCTGCGGGAGCAGGATTCTGTCTCCCAACCGTCTTCCCTTGAGCTGACGGATAATATCCTTTCCTGTCAGGAGTCCTGACACCGTGATCCTCTCACCGAAGAAATCATTTGTTATAGCGTATACATGAATAATAAGTCCGGCAAACTTCGCCATCATCTTATCAGCCATATCCTGCATGTAGGGATATGCCATCATGCCCGTCACAACGGACATCTCGCCGCTGCACTCATCATATTTGCTCCCCGCTTCATCCAGCTGCTCCATCGCCTCGGCAAACTCTTCCATCTGAAGTCTCAACATACCAACACCGTTTTCCAGCTGCAGATAACCGTCATAGCGCTCCGCCTCCGGTAAATCTTCTCCGGCAAGCACATACCACTCATCGGAAGCGTGAACAAAATGCAGACCATACTCGGGATAAATTTTCTCCTGCCATCTGTGAATGCATCTTAGGACTTCTCTCGCATCCTCCCGGTCAAAGGGCTCTAACGGGTAAAGTCCTTCCCGAAATCGGGTTAACCCAACAGGCACCACCGAGATGCTCTCCAGATGAGGCAGAAACGCGGCAAGATCCGATATGCTGCGCTCCAGCTCTGCTCCGTCATTGACATTCTTACAGAGCACAATCTGACCATTCATGGTGATTCCGGCTGCGTACAATTTCTTCACCTGTTCGAGTGCCTGTCCGGCAAAACGATTGTTCAACATCCTGCATCTCAGTTCCGGATTTGTCGTCTGGAAAGATATGTTGATCGGTGACAACCGATATCGAATAATGCGCTCCACATCCTCATCGGACATATTGGTCAGTGTCACATAATTACCTTGCAAAAAGGACAGCCTGGAATCATCATCCTTGAAATATAGTGTTTCCCTCATCCCCTTGGGCATCTGATCGATAAAGCAGAAAATACAGCGGTTACGACAGGAACGGTATTCATCCATCAGCCCGCTTTCAAACACGATTCCCAAATCTTCGTCATATTCCTTATCAATCTCAAGGAGCCATTCTTCACCGTCCGGTTTGCGGATCAGCACCTCAACATACTCGTCCTGTATCAGGTATTGATAATCAAAGATATCTTCAATCCGACTGCCGTTGACGGCCAGAAGAATATCTCCCGACTCGATTCCCATCTCCTCCGCAACGGAACCGCATTCTATATTCTGAATTATATGTCTTTTTTCTTTCATTTTACACTTTCCAACCGTTACTTAATATAAGCTGCTGCCGCAACAAGCCACTACTTACATTCTACTAGAATTTCCTTGACGTGTCACTAGCGTAATGTTATAAAATAAATGTCAGTCACTGCTTAAACAGCATGAGAAAGAGTTGACCGGACAGTCGACTCGGGAGGTCGATATGCCTAATACAGAAGAACTTAAAAATGCCATGCCGGTGGCGCCGATCAAGCTGCTCACCACGAAATCCGCTCTGCCGTTAGCACATATGGTCAACAGTCATCTGGTGGATTTCCGCAAAAGTCTGGATAACAGTTTTAAAAGCGACCCTGCTTTTCACGGATATATGGAGAACAACTATCTCGTGGAAGTGGAATGTCCGCGTTTCGGAACCGGTGAGGCTAAAGGTGTTCTCACTTCCTCTGTCAGAGGTAAAGATATTTTTATCCTGATGGATGTCTGCAATCACAGCATAACATACAATATGAACGGTTATGTGAATCACATGTCCCCCGACGATCACTATCAGGATTTGAAAAGAATCATCGCAGCAATCAACGGCAAAGCCCATCGCGTCACTGTCATTATGCCCTTTCTCTACGAGAGCAGGCAGCACAAGAGGAACGGCAGAGAGTCATTGGACTGCGCTTATGCGATCAAAGAACTGATGGATATGGGTGTCTCCAACTTCATCACATTTGACGCCCATGACCCCAGGGTACAGAATTCAGTTCCGATCAAAGGATTCGATAATTTTACACCGCCTTATCAATTCATCCGCTCACTGCTGCGCACTGAGAAGAATCTGATCATCGACAAGGAGCACACTCTCGTGATCAGTCCCGATGAAGGCGCACTGGACAGAGCCGTGTATTTTGCCAACGTGCTCGGCGTAGATGTCGGCATGTTCTATAAACGCCGGGATTATTCCACCATTGTTGGCGGTAAAAATCCCATCGTGGCACATGAATTCCTGGGAGACAATGTTGACGGCAAAGATGCCATTATCATTGACGACATCATCTCCTCCGGCGGCAGTATGATCGACACTGCGAAACACTTAAAGAAAATGAATGCAAAGCGTGTCTTTGTCTGCTGTACATTCGGTCTGTTTACGGATGGGTTCCAGGCATTTGACGAGGCATATGAGAAATGTTATTTTGACAAGATCATCTCGACGAATCTCTGTTATCAGCCTCCGGAACTGAAAGAAAAACCTTATTATGTAGAGGCCGATATGAGTAAATTCGTCGCATCCATTATCGACTTCATGAATCACGATGCGTCCATGGCGAATATCTACACGCCTACCGATAAGATTCATCGGATTCTTGATAAATACAACAACCGCGAAATGCATACGTTTGAACTGTAATAAGACGAACAGGTTCGTCTGCAAAATCGAAAAGCGCCGGGAACATATCGTCCCCGGCGTTTTATATTGAGTTGAGTTATACATCCGCCAGCGGAAATGTCAGGATAACCTTAAACAGATCTCCGTCAAGTCGGATCTCGAATGTACCTTTCTGCGCTTCCGTCAGATTCTTTGCAATTGACAATCCCAGACCGCTTCCCTCCGTCGTTCTCGACTCATCACCCCTGATAAACCGCTCCGTCAGTTCCTCAGGATCGCAGTTGAGCGGAGATGCCGAAATATTTTTGACAGACAATTCAATATATCCGACCTTGTCGGGCAGACTGTCTATCGTCAGATAGACACGCGTCCCCTCCATCGCATACTTGTATATGTTATTGAACAGATTCTCGATCACACGCCATATTCTTCGGCTGTCCGCCTCAATCACAGCATTTTGTACATTGATGTTCATAACGGTTGTGAGTTTCTTTAACTCAAATTTCTCCGAGAACTCTCCGATTGTCTGATTCATCAGTTCCGTCAGATTAATTTTTTCAAAATGTAAACTGATATTACCCGAAGAAATTTTGCTCGCCTCCACCAAATCGTCCGTCAGCTGCTTCAATCTCTGGGATTTCTCGTCCAGCACATCGATGTAATTACGGATCTTCTCATTCTCAACCTGTTCTCTCTTGATAAGGTCAACATAGTTGATGATCGAGGTGAGCGGCGTCTTGATGTCGTGTGAAACATTCGTAATGAGGTCGGCTTTCATGCGCTCGTCTTTCATACTGATTTCAACCGCTTCCTTGATGCCTTTGCCGATACTGTTGACGGAATTGGCCAGTGTCAGATTATCGCCGTGAAGATTCTCCGTCTCCACCTGATGTTCCAGCTGACCTTCTGCAATCGTCTCTATCCCCCTGACGATTTCCTGCTGTTCCTTGGCATTTCGGAATATGAGATTACCAACCAGGACATCTATCGCTGCCGCAAAGATAACCGTTATAACCATTCCGAATCCTCTCTCAAACACCAATACGGAAATCCCCATCAATATATTAAACAAGAGAAACGCACCGTAGGGAATCCATGTCCGGAGTACAATATCCCCGTTGTCGTACACGTTCCATACAAAATGTGCGATGTGCTTGATTATCTTGCACAGCAGACTGTTGCTCCACAGAGTCTTCGCTCTGATTCTTCTGACCAGACTGTAGAAGAAAAGCATTGCAAATATGTCTGCGGCAAACACATACACCGCGAGCGCAATTCCAAACCATTGTCCGTCAACTACAGCTTTCGCCCAAGTAAGTATGTTATAAACACTGACATCCGGTGCAATCTCTGCAGCCACAAGGAATATCCATGCCGCCAGAATAGCTGCGCCGCACGCCAGCAATAATGCAATCTCGGTAGGTACATCATCAAAGGAGCGAAGGCGGATATACGCTCTGCCGTCTCCATACACATCTTTCCCCGTAACGTACGTCAAATAGAATAAAATCACCAAATATATAATACCTGCCACAACCGCGGCCGTCACTCCCTGCCAAATATATGGCCTGTAATGGCTGTATCCGACCATGCCCTGTCTGAATCCGTCATCAGCAGGATAAGTACCGTCCACGCTCATCCATATTTTGACTGTCTCCGGGTATGCGTAATCATATCCCTGAAAGATCTGGCGGACCGTATCCTCGGAAATGGTCGTGTTAGTCCGGTAAACCATATCCGACGGACTGTAATAGATATATTTGTCCGAAGAATTCTGAAGCATCTCTTCCACGTCATTTCCGGAAACCATGTTCTCTGCCAGATTCAGATAATAATCCGGTTCATCGGTCATGTTGCTGTATATCTGCGTGTCATCTCCCACTGTCTTAACGATCATATATCGGACATTGGAGTGAGAAGGGTCATAATACTCACCGCAAAGCAAATACTCGTTGTAATTGTATGCCAGGCCGTCAGCGGCATGCTGCACATTACGGCACAGATCGGAATAGAGATCCCAATCCGAGACATATTCCTCCAGATTCTTGTTTTCCACCGTCTTATACCGGTTGACAAGGACGTTGTAACTTCGGATATACTCATCATAATCGGTATCATCCGGCACTTCCGCCAGTATCATCTCAGAACTCTGTGTCGCATATCCGTACCCGTCCACAAAACCATCATAGTCATCCACATTGACCCACACTTCGTTGGCTGATACATCGCTCACAAATGTATATAGATCAACATCGGCTTTCATATAGCTTGCATCTGAAGTGTTATAGTACTGACTATTCCGGTCAACAATCATCATTCTCGTACGGTCAGCAAGAAAATCTGCCGCCTGTTTCTGTGTCATCTGCATACTGGACCACTCAAAACCGTAAGTGTCCCATTTCAGCAGGTCTCCCAGATAGTACTCGGCCGTTACATACTGCTCCGGTAGATCAGCGTTGCGATAGTTGTATGCCGTGACGTCTATCACCTTATTGCTGTCAAAGCTTCCGCCTGTCTCCAGCTGACTGCTCACCACCCCGTGACGCACAATATCTGAGAGCGCATATCCGAAAAGAGTGTTGAACATCCCGGAATCCTCATAGGCATTTCGATCTTGGTTATACAAGTGAAAATTATGTGCAGCCCTAAAACCGTCCACCTCAATCGTAGAGCTGCCAAATACCCAGAGCACGGCAATCACCGCGACCGTCAATGCAATGTGCTGTATGAGACACAACGCCATTTGTACACCACGGTTGGCTTTTCCGACATTCTTTTGTGTTTTTTCGGTTTGCCTTGTCTGTTGATTTTCCGGCTTTTCCGTTCTCTCTAACTCTTGCTTTTCTGCCTCTTCTGCTCTATCCTTCTCTTCTTTTCCCATCTTTGCTCCATTCTAAGCATAATCTATGCTCCTTTGTCAATACATTTGGTCTATTGTTTCTCAATCTTGTACCCGACACCCCACACAACCTTCAGATACCTTGGCTCCTTCGGGTTAATCTCAATTTTTTCGCGAATATGTCTGATATGTACAGCCACCGTATTGTCAGCACCGATAGCCTCCTCATTCCATATGCTCTCGTAGATCTGATCGATGGAAAACACCCTGCCGCAATTCTTCATGAGCAGCAGCAGAATATTATATTCAATCGGCGTCATCTTCACCGCTTCACCGTCCACCGTCACTTCCTTGGTGTCGTCGTTGATGCACAGACCGCCCACCTGAATAAGCGCATTGTTCTCCGTGTTCAAATTGCCGAGTGTGGTGTATCTTCTCAGGTTCGACTTCACCCTCGCCACCAGTTCAAGGGGATTAAAAGGCTTCGTCACATAGTCATCGGCTCCTATATTGAGACCGAGAATCTTATCGTTATCCTCGGATTTCGCCGACAGGATGATGATCGGTATACTGGAATACTCCCTGATCTTCAAAGTCGCGTGGATGCCGTCAAGCTTCGGCATCATGACATCGATTATAAGCAAATGAATCTGCTGCTCTTTCAAAATCCTGATTGCCTGCTCTCCGTCGTAAGCCTTGAAGATCGTATAACCCTCCTGCAACAGATAAATTTCTATCGCATCCACAATCTCCTTGTCATCATCACATACCAGAATATTTGCCATGCTTTCACCTCTTTCGTAATCTACTTTACTCTATTAGACCATATAAACCTAAAGGAAAAGATAGGAAAATCTTTAATGTTTTCTTAATATACCAGTCCGAGAAATGCGCCGAGATTGCCTCTTTTGCCCTGACTTGCCCTGTGGGAAAAAAGGTAATCGCTGTTGTGACAGGTACACAGATCCGTCACCTGAATCTGCTCTGTCGGAATGCCCGCCTCAATCAGCACAATCTCATTGGCACGCCACAGGTCAAGCTGATATTTACCGCCGCCTTTACTCAACAGAATTTCATTTGTCTGACCCTCGCCGTGAAATTCCTGTGCAAAAGCTTCCGCCACGTCCTCACTCACCTCGTAGCATGCCTGGCAGATAGACGGCCCCACAACAGCCACAATGTCTGACGGATCGGTACCGTACACATCTTTCATCTTCTCTGTCACACATCTGCCCATCCGCGCCACTGTGCCGCGCCATCCGGAATGTGCCAGTGCAATGGCCCGCCTCCTGGTATCCACAAAATATAACGGCACACAATCGGCATAGAACGTAGCCAAAACAAGCCCCGGTTCATCCGTCAGCAGGCCGTCTGTATCCGCATAGTCTTTCGGTATCAGGATACCCTTGCCTCCGTCTTTGCTCGATGCCACACGCAGATTCACGGTATGAGTCTGGTCTGAGCAGACAATATCGCCCACCTCACATCCGAGCACATCGGCAATCCGCCTGAAATTCTCATCCACCGCCTCTTTGTCATCCCCTCTGGTGTAGCTTAGATTCATCGTACTGTATATGCCTTTACTGACACCTCCCACTCTGGTGGAAAAAAGATGCCTCACCATACCCGTCCGGCTAAGCAGCGGAAATGTCAGATACTCGACCTCTCCCATTCTGTTTTGTTTCACCTGCATTCTACTCTTATGTCTGTACAGTTCCATAAATTGATTCTTCCCTCACCTTGCAATATAATAAAAGGCATTCTTGATCCACTGCAGATCTTCTCCGTCTATTGCGACCACGTCAAAGCGGACCGGTACTTCTTCCCCACAGTGATGTATCATACGATAATAATCCGCAGTCCTGCATATTTTTCTCTGTTTGGCATATCCTACCGCCTCCGCTGCACTGCCCGCACTCCGGCTGCCCCTGTACTTAACCTCAAAGAACACAAGGTATCCGCCGTCATATCCGATAATATCTATCTCACCCTGCCTGCACCGAAAATTACGCTCCATAATTTTAACGCCGTTAGATAGCAAATAGGCACAGACCTGCTCTTCCTTCTGTGCCCCTTTTTCGTGATTATTCATATCCTTCGTAACAATACTCTCCCTTACGCTTTCGCCATCTTTGCTTTGATCTTATCCATGGAATCCACGAAGACAAGAATCTCCGCAACAACCTCATACAATTCCGGAGGAATCATGTCGCCGATTTCCAGACGTGACAATGTATCCGCAAGTTTATCGTCACGATGTACCGGAACATCGGCTTCTTTGGCTTTCTCGATGATGCGCTCCGCCAGTTCCCCACGCCCGGAGGCAATGACACGCGGCGCCTCGTCGGATGGGTCGTATTCCAATGCAATAGCCTGTTTTACTTTCTTTTTTTCCTTATCTTCTCCAGCCACGTCCGCCACTCCTCACTTTATACTATCTATGCTCGCATATCGAACGATGTTCTGCTAAGCAGAGAGATGTTCTTTCCCTGGTTCAGAATCGTCTGCATAATACCGCTGTCCTGTTCTTCCTGATCCTCTTTCACGGAGAAGTTTGCCTTCAGATTGTATCCGCGCTTTGCAAGTCTTTCATCCAAAAGGGAGATATGCTGTGCTATCAGGTCCAGTGAACTCTCATCCTGCAGCGTAAAATTGGTATTCACCTTATTCTGCTGCATGGTCACATAGACATCAAGCGCACCCAAATGTTCCATGTCCAAATGAAGCAGTGCACTCACATTTCCGTCTTTAGCCGCCAGATTCTTCTTGTTGGTATACACATATAAATCTCCGTGGGCATTGTTGCCCGCCAGCTTGAGCGGGAGCTGAATATAGGTAAACATGTGATTGAGCTGATTCATAAAATCTACATTTTGCTGCAGATTTTGAACACTTCGTGCCACCGGGGCATCCGCTTTGTCCGCAGCCTGCATAGCCTCATTCAGACGCATGCTCTGTTCCCGCACTCTCTCATAAAGCTGTTCGATCTTATGCGGGTCAGCCACATCTTTAGGTTCGATCAGCCATTGCCGTCCGACTTCCTCTTTCAGCAGATTCTCGAATGCCTTACCCTCAAAAAGCCTCTCCATCACGCGTGTATGCAGTTCATCGGCACCGTGCTTCGGCATAAATTCGCGAATCAGTGTCAGAACCTCCTTGGGCGGTAGTTGTCCGTTTCTAATCTGCTCAGCCGTATTCTCATCCACACCCAATTCTCTCAACAGATTACCCAATGTGTTCCACTGGCTGTCCGTAAGCACTGCGCTCTGCTGCGATACCTGCCCGGACGACTGTGATGCGTTTCCCGTCTCGTCGGGCTTCACCATATCAAGAACGACATCATTTGCCGCTCCCTTCGCCTCTGCCGCTGCCTGCTCTGTTGTCTGTGTCACTGCCTGCTCTGTTGTCTGTGCCGCCTGCTCATTTGATGCCGCATTCTCTGTCACAACAGTACCGTCTGCGCTTTCCGCCTGTGCTTCACCCTTCTGTATGATCGTCCCCTCTGCCTCTTCATCGGTAAAAATATCCAGAATACTTTCATAGAATGCAAATGCCTGATCGATCTTTCCTTCGCCCATCAATTCATGAAAGATCTGCGGCAGTTCATCCATAATCGTCTCTGCACTTCCCAAGAGCTGGTGATTGGCATTCTGATATTGTTCAAACTGTTCGATATTGATTTCCGTAATCGGCAGACCCAACCTCGCCATCTGTATGAGCGTAGCGGGGTTCCGGTTGGGAAACTCCATCATAAATCTGCTGATATTGGCGAGAGACTCCTTATCGATCGGCATGCCCTCCTCCATCATAACGGCAACCATCTCAATATTGTTAGCCGTTTCCGGCAATCCCGCGGCATTCAGTGCACGCATGATCGTAGCCTCGTTTGCCATATTGGCATACAGAGGAGTCAGCGACAGGACGGAGCCGTTGTTCGCCTTCACCTCAAAACTCATATTCTGTCCCAGGGCGAGGCTGATGTTCTGATCGATTCTCGCATTGATCAACATATTCTGTCTGAGTGCAATCTGCACGGAATTGCCATCTCTGCTGATAACAGATCCCTGTATCGTCTGCCCCGGCGCCATATTTCTGATTTCATTCTGTATGCGGTAAGCCCTTTCTCCCCTGGACATGGACTCCGGCACTTTAACCGTATCGTTTGACCTTATATTAGGATTATCCCGTTTAAAAACACTTCCAAGATTCAATTTTCAACACTTCCTCACATGAGTTATTGGCTAAAATGTGTAATAAATGATCTTCTGTGAATCGGACACGGTCCATACTTTTTCAGCGCATCAATATGTGCCTGTGCACCATACCCCTTGTTGGACGCAAAACCGTATTCGGGATAAATTCCATCATACTGTACCATCAGGCGGTCTCTTGTAACCTTTGCCACAATACTTGCCGCTCCTATGGAAATGCTCTTGGCATCACCTTTGATGATCGGTATCTGACGGATAGATACCTGCGGTATCGTGACCGCATCATTTAACAGAAGATCCGGCGCTGTCGTAAGATTAGCGATGGCCTCACGCATTGCCTCATAGGTAGCCTGCAGAATATTGATCTCATCAATTCTCTCGGGGGTACTGTATCCGAGTCCTACGGCAACTGCCCGCTCCATAATCACATCATAAAGCTCTTCTCTCTTTTTTTCGGACAGTTTTTTAGAATCATTGATATATAAAATGTCACAATCTTTCGGCAGGATAACTGCGCCGGCTACGACGGGACCCGCCAGAGGACCGCGTCCGACTTCGTCAATACCGCATATATGCGCGTAGGCTGCATACTCTCTCTCATACTTTTTGAGTGCCTCACAGCGCTCAACTTCCTTCTCATAAGCGGCCAAACGTTTCCTGCCCTGCTCCACGACGGCGCGCACACCGGCTCTTTCATCCTGCGCATACTGTAGAAACAAAGCAGGCAGCTCCCCTATTGCAGCCGCCTGTATTTTTGCTTTAATGACTCCGATTGCCTCTGCCATTACGATTCATCCTCATCTGTGTTTAATCAATCCGAATTTATTAAACGGCCATATGCGCAGCCATGCTCTGCCGATGATTTCTTCACGCGTAATATTACCCACCGACGGATCCCTGCTGTCCGTGCTGTTATTTCTATTGTCGCCCATGACAAAATACTCGTTATCGCCCAGCTGAATCTCTTCATAGGCCCTTCCCGGATTCTTAATGACTTCTTTGCCGTAACCCTCCGCCAGGATCTCACCGTTGATCAGGATATTGCCTTCATCGTCAATCTGTACCATTTCTCCGGGCAACCCGATAATTCTCTTGATATAGAAAGTATTTTCCTCATATCGGTACGGAAACACAATAATATCATAGCGCTCCGGGTCATGGAAACGGTAACTGATCTTGTCAACAATCAGATTATCTTCGCTGCTCAGCTTCGGCTCCATGGAACTTCCCAACACCTGTGTTCTCTGTCCCACGAAATGAATTACCAGATACACAGCGCACAAAACAAACAATATGTATAGGCTGGTGCTCAATATCTCTTTCAGTACTTTCTTCATTCCGCCACTTCCTCGATTCCACCCATTATTTGTATCTATTCGCTATCCTGCGGCAGTTCTAACGTGATCCTGCCGATTCTGCCGCTTCTGAAATCCTCCATCACTATGGAGGATGCTTTCTCATAATCCGCTTCCTGCCCTCTCTTATAGCATTTGCGATCCTCGCATATATGTGTTAGCACGGAGAGCGGTGTCGTCATATCATCCGAATCGTCCATCCGATATCTCTCAGCCAACTGCTCTCTGTAGTGCTTTAACAGAAATGCAATCAAGTCCGCGGCAAGTTCCGTCATCTCCAGAATCTCGTCATTCATGGAACCGATCAGCGCAAGGTTCCTGCCCACCTCTTCACTCTCGAACTTCGGCCACAGGATTCCCGGTGTATCCAGAAGTTCCAGTTCCCTGTTCATGCGGATCCACTGCTTTCCCTTAGTGACCCCAGGCTTATTGCCCGTCTTGGTGCACGCCTTACCTGCGAAGGAATTGATGAACGTAGATTTCCCCACATTCGGAATCCCTACCACGATTGCCCTGACGGGTCTGTTCCTGATTCCGCGCTTTCTGTCACGTTCAATCTTCTCTCTGCATGCTTCTTTCACCGTTCCATGAATGGATTTCAGTCCCTGTCCGCTTCTGGCATTGATTTCCAGCACATGAAAGCCTTTACCCTTAAAGTAATCCATCCATAGCCGATTGGCTCCGGCATCCGCCAGATCGGACTTGTTCAGAAGAATCAACCGTGATTTGTTTTTGCCCAGTTCATCTATGTCCGGATTGCGGCTGCTTAAAGGAATCCTTGCATCGACCAACTCTATTACCAGATCGATCAGTCCGATGCTTTCCTGCATCATCCTCTTCGCCTTTGTCATATGCCCCGGATACCATTGATAGTTCATCTGTCCAATCCCCTCCGCCGACTCATTCGATCAGGCCCATAGAATCCCATTCCGCTGCCAACCGAAACCACGCCTCACCGATAATATCTTCCTTCTTCACTGCACCGATATTGCCGGAACGGCTGTCTTCACTGCTGTTACGATTATCTCCCAGCACGAAGAATTCATCCAAAGCCAGCGTCAGCTCATTCTGTGCGATACCGGCATCTATCATCTTATCGAATGACTCATCCTCTTCCAGCAAAACACCGTCTATGTACACGCTTCCGTCCTGAATCTGTACGGTCTCTCCCGGAAGTCCGACTACTCTTTTAACATAAAAGTGGGAGTTTTGATTTCCGTTCGGCAGAAAAACTATCACATCTCCCCTTTTAGGTGAAGACAGTCTGTATATCACTCTGTTCATCAGTATCTCCTGCCCATTGTAGAGCATCGGCTCCATAGAATCACCGACAACGCTCGTCCTCATCCCCACCGAGTACACAATCACAAACGCCAGAAAGATAACGATTATTCCGCCGATCATCATCTCAAAAATATCTTTAATGACTTTCGGATTTAATCTCTTTTTCTTCTGATAAAAAGTCAGTCCCTTTCTCCTAGCCACTGATTGTTCCTCCATTTTCGTATTATACCAATATCGGAACCTAAAAGCAATCTTCCTGTCACGCAAAAACAGATACCTCAAATTTCTTCAAGGTATCTGCTTCATAGCTTCTTTGATTATCTTACAATCTCTTTGACCTTAGCTTTCTTGCCGACACGTCCTCTCAGGTAATTCAGCTTTGCACGTCTTACCTTACCTCTTCTTATTACTTCTACTTTCTCTACGTTAGGAGAATGCATAGGCCATGTCTTCTCAACGCCGACGCCGTTAGATACTTTTCTTACAGTGAAAGTCGCTCTGCTGCTTCCGCCCTGTATCTTTAATACGGTTCCCTCGAACACCTGAATTCTCTC
>JAFLTD010000089.1 GCA_022510625.1 Lachnospiraceae bacterium | reverse complement strand
TATTATGACAGAAGAAATTATGGAGGTCCTGAACGGACAGGTGTTCGGCGTCTGGTTTCTGATCGGCGCAGCGCTGGTGTTCTGGATGCAGGCAGGCTTCGCAATGGTCGAGGCAGGTTTTACCAGGGCAAAGAATGCAGGAAACATTATCATGAAGAATTTAATGGATTTCTGTATCGGCACGGTGATGTTTATCCTGATCGGTTTCAGCTTGCTGCTCGGCGAGGATTTGGTCGGGCTGATCGGTAAACCGGGATTTGACATCTTTACAGCTTATGCTGACTTTGATTGGTCCAATTTCGTATTTAACTTAGTGTTCTGCGCGACCACCGCCACAATTGTATCCGGCGCGATGGCAGAGAGAACGAAATTTTTGAGCTATTGTATTTACTCCGGTATCATTTCCGCGTTGATCTATCCGATTGAGGCACACTGGATTTGGGGCGGCGGCTGGTTGTCGCAGATGGGATTCCACGACTTTGCCGGTTCCTGCGCGATACATATGGTAGGCGGTATCTCGGCGCTGATCGGTGCGAAGATTCTCGGTCCCCGTATCGGCAAGTTCACGAAAGATAAGAGTGGCAAGATCACGAAAGTGAACGCTTTCCCCGGGCATAATCTTCCGCTCGGTGCACTTGGCGTATTTATTCTGTGGCTCGGCTGGTACGGATTTAACGGAGCGGCGGCGACAACGGTTGAACAGCTGGGATCTGTCTTTGTGACAACCACGATTGCACCTGCGATCGCAACCGTAGTATGTATGATTTTTACATGGATCAAATTCGGCAAGCCCGACGTATCCATGTGCTTAAACGCATCGTTAGCAGGTCTGGTTGCCATCACGGCGCCCTGTGATGTCACGGATGCTTTCGGTGCTATCGTGATCGGTACAGTCGCGGGTCTGCTGGTGGTATTCGGTGTTTGGTTCTTGGATTATAAGCTGCGTATTGACGATCCCGTCGGCGCGGTTGCAGTTCACTGTTTAAACGGTATCTGGGGTACTATTGCAGTCGGTCTGTTTGCGACTGACACGGCACCCGGGTACTCTATCGCAAACGCATCAGGGCAGGAAATAGTTGGTCTTTTCTATGGCGGCGGATTTGAACTTCTGGGATTACAGTTTCTCGGATTTGTATCTGTCGCAGCATGGACGGCGGTCACAATCACAATTGTATTCTTTGCAATCAAGGCAATCGTCGGTCTGCGCGCATCGGAGGAGGAGGAGATCATCGGACTTGATGCCACGGAACACGGTCTTGCATCCGCATATTCCGGCTTCAGCATCATGGATGTATCTAACACGATGACCATGGATATCAATGAGAATACAAGTCTCGGTGTTGAGGATTATGATGAAGCTTCTGATGTTCAGAAAAGTGCGGCGGTCAAAGTTGCCCAGGTGCCTGTGGCATCCGCAACAGGCATCTATAAAGTGTCGATCATTGCAAAATTATCCAGATACGATCACTTGAGAAAGGCAATGAACGATCTGGGTGTGACCGGTATGACGGTGACGCAGGTCATGGGCTGCGGTATCCAGAAAGGGGCCGGCGATATGTATCGTGGTGTCGAGATGGATGCGACTTTACTTCCGAAGGTTAAGGTTGAGGTCGTAGTCAGCAAGATTCCGGTCGAGAGTGTGATTGAGGCTGCCAAGAAGGCACTCTACACAGGTCATATCGGAGACGGCAAGATTTTCGTATACAATGTTGACAAAGTGGTTAAGGTCCGTACGGGCGAAGAGGACTTTGCGGCATTGCAGGATGTTGAGTAGGCGTATTCCTATATCCCTTAGTTTGTATATATAAAACGGGCTCCCGGTGCTTCCACCGCCGGGAGCTCGTTTTATATTGCGTGGAAAATAATATTTTGTTAGAATATCATATATACATAATCGAGTAACGAAGAACATAATCAAGCAGCGGAGGGCACAATGAGAAAGACAAAAATCGTATGTACACTTGGTCCGTCAACAGATGATGAGAGCGTATTAAAACAGATGATGATTGAGGGAATGAATGTTGCCAGATGTAACTTTTCTCACGGAAATTATGAAGACCATAAGAAGAGAATGGATACGGTGAAGAAGCTTCGTAAGGAAGTGGGTAAGCCGGTAGCAATCCTGCTCGACACGAAGGGACCCGAAGTGCGTGTGAAAGATTTTAAAGAAGGTAAAGTGACCCTGGAAGAAGGCCAGCTGTTTACACTGACTGCCGAAGACGTGGAGGGTACCAAGGATATTGTGAGTGTGACTTACAATCGCCTCTATGAGGATCTGGAAGTGGGTATGCGTGTCCTGATCGATGACGGTCTGATTGAGATGAAAGTCGAGGAGGTCAATAAGACCGATATTGTCTGCCGTGTCATCAACGGCGGTACGGTGTCGAATCACAAGGGTGTTAATGTGCCCGATGTAGACCTGTCCATGCCTTACATAAGCGATAAGGACAGAGAGGATATTCTCTTCGGTATTGAACAGGATGTGGATTTCATTGCGGCATCTTTTGTGCAGAAGAAAGAAGATATTTTGCAGCTTAGAAAACTGCTGGAGAAAAACGGCGGTGACAACGTTAAAATTATTGCAAAAATAGAGAATGCTCAGGGTGTTGCCAACATTGACGATATCATAGAGGTATCTGACGGTATCATGGTGGCGAGAGGCGATATGGGCGTGGAGATTCCGTATGAGGAAGTTCCTTCCATTCAAAAGAAGATTATTCAGAAAGTATATTTAGCGGGCAAGAATGTTATCACAGCCACACAGATGTTAGAGTCCATGATTAAGAATCCGCGCCCTACCAGAGCAGAGACTACCGATGTTGCCAACGCAGTGTATGACGGCACCAGTGCCATCATGCTCTCAGGTGAGACGGCGGCGGGAGCATATCCGCTGGAGGCTGTTAAGGCGATGGTCCGCATCGCGGAGCGCACGGAACAGGACATCAACTACCGCAAGCGTTTCTTCCATATTGAACGTGAAGCAAATCCGGATATCACAGATGCCATCTGTCACGCTACCTGCACTACGGCACTTGACTTAAATGCAAAAGCGATCGTTGCCGTCACCAAGTCCGGAACGGCTGCGAGAATGATTTCCAGATACCGCCCTCAGAGCGATATAATCGGCTGTGCCACTACGGAGAAAGTGTGCCGACAGTTGTCTCTGACATGGGGAGTGACGCCGCTTTTGATTGAGGAGGAAAAAGAAGTTTTCGCGCTTTTTGACAGGGCTATCGAGGCAGCCGAGGAGACGAGGCTTCTTGAGAAAGGTGACTTGGCGGTCATCACTTCGGGTGTGCCGATCGGATTCTCCGGCACCACTAACATGATGAAGGTACAGGTAGTATAAATATAAATAAAAAGAGCAGCCCGCAATATCAAGGCGGTTTGCTCTTTTCATATGTAAAGATTTTTACAAAATCAAACTCACTACGGGAATTGTCACCAGACTTAACAGAGTCGTCAGGATGATGCCCTGTGAAATTGTATCCGCCTCCACGTGAAGCTGCTTGGAGAGCATCAGCGACATATTGCCGGCGGGAACAGCCAACATAAGGGCAAGCGTATTTAGGACTAATGTATTGCTGATGAAGGGACGAAACAGCAGGACACAGCTGACCGGTATCAGAATCTGGCGAAACAGAATAAAGCCGTACAGCTTCGGATGGGCAAAGATATCTTTTAATGTCATCTGGGCAACGGCGGCACCCAGCACAATCATGGATAAAAGGGTGGTGGACTGTCCCATATATGTCAGTGTGGATGGTACAATAACCGGCACGGGAAAGTCAGCCAGATAGAAGATAATGGTCGCAGCAGCGGAGATCGTCCCGGCGTTGATCAGCTTTTTCCAATGGAGGGAAGTGACATTTGTGTCGGAAATTCCTGGTTGGCTTTCACCCGTCTCAGACGATTGCCGCGCCGCGGCTTTTTGCAATAGGGAGATACCGAAGGTATAGATTACAATATTAAAAATCAGGTTGTAAATCGACACGAAGATCAAAGACTGTGTACCTAAAACCGCGGATGCAAGCGGAATGCCGATAAATCCGACATTGCCGAAAACGGTCAGCATCTGATAGGAATAGTGATGATGATTCGGTACCAGAAGTATGCGCGGAATCAGATAACTGACCACAATCAGAATAGCATATACGACGACGAAGACAGCAAATACCGATGCCAATTCCTGCCAAGACATCTTAGGGCCATCCCCGAAGGCAGAGCAGATCAGCAGTGCCGGATTGGTCACGTTGACAATGATGCCGGATATCTGTTTGGAGGTCGCTTCGGACAGCATTTCTTTTTTAAATAAAATCATACCGACACCGATCAGTATAAAGATCATAATCATTTGCTGCAATACAACCGTGATGCTCATGGGACAGTCTTTTCCTTCATAATATAGTCTTTTTTGAATCAGATAATTTGCCACAGACATTCTATCATATTTTTCCCGCAAAAGAAATACTCCCCCAAATGATATATGTGTGATACAATAGGACGTGGAGTGATGCGAAGATAGTACAGTGGCATGGCTTGATATAATGAGACATGTCTGCATATTTTGTATACATCGAGAGGAGAATCTACCATGAATATCACCTATAATGAACAGACCAGAGTGTTCAAACTGGATACGGCGCATACAAGTTATTGCATCGGTATCGTGGATGACGATAATTTCGTCGGACACATTTATTATGGAAGAAAACTGACGGGGGATGACCTGGCATATCTGATGCGCACGACGGAGAATCCTTTTGTTCCGTCACAGAACAACAGGGACAGAACCTCTTTTCTGGATACATTTCCGATGGAATACACGGGCAACGACCTGGGTGATTACAGAGAGGGCACATTGACGGTCAGGACTGTCGGAGGTCATACCGCTGTGGCGTTATCCTACATATCCCACAGAATTTATGACGGCAAAGCACCGCTTAAAGGACTGCCCGCAACGTTCGGTAAGGATACGGAGTGCAAGACTCTGGAGTTGACTTGTGAAGATAAAGTTTTGCAGCTGCAGGTCATTCTGTCTTACAGCATTTTTGAGGACAGTGACGCGATTGCCCGAAGTGTTAAGATTGTCAATAACGCGCAGGACCCTATTTATCTGACAAAGGTTCTGACGGCATGTATCGACATGGACAATGAAGATTACGAGATGATTACGCTGCATGGATCATGGGCGAGAGAGCGTGCAATACAGACGCGGACCGTGATGAAGGGTAAGCAGAGCGTCTCTTCGGTGAGAGGAGAGTCCAGCCATCAGGAACATCCTTTCATGGCATGGAAAAAGAGTACGACCACTGAGGAGTGCGGAGATATCTACGCGATGAGCTTCGTGTATTCGGGAAACTTCCTGGCACAGATCGAGGCGAATCAGTTTGGCAGCATGCGCGCCATGATGGGTATTCATCCGCACAACTTCTGCTGGAAGCTGGAGGCGGGAGAGAGCTTTCAGGCACCGGAGGTGATCTGCGTCTATTCCGCGGAAGGTATCGGCGGTATGACAAGATGTTTTCACGATCTGTATCGCAATCATCTGATACGAGGGGAGTACAAAGATAAGAAGCGTCCCATCCTGATCAATAACTGGGAGGCGACGTATTTCGATTTCAATACGGAGAAATTGCTAGGTATTGCCAGACAGGCGTCTGAGCTTGGCATCGAGATGCTTGTCATGGACGACGGATGGTTCGGTCATAGGAATGACGACAATACAAGTCTGGGTGACTGGCAGGTTAATGAGAATAAAATTAACGGCGGATTGAAATATCTGGTGGATGAGGTCAACAAGCTTGGTATGAAGTTCGGTATCTGGTTTGAGCCGGAGATGATTTCACCTGACTCCGATCTGTACCGCGCACATCCCGATTGGGCGATCGCCGTTCCGGGCAGGACAGGCAGCCTTGCCCGCAATCAGTATGTGCTCGATCTGACCAGACGGGAAGTGATAGATTATGTGTATGATATGGTTGCAACGATTCTGCACAGTGCCAATATCGAATATGTGAAATGGGACATGAACAGACAGTTAAGTGACGTGGGAAGCTATGGTCTTCCGGCAGACAGGCAGGGAGAACTCTACCACAGACAGGTGCTGGCTGTGTATGAACTGCAGGACAGATTGACCAAAGAATTTCCTCATCTTCTGTTGGAGAACTGTTCCGGCGGCGGTGCCAGATTCGATGCAGGTATGCTGTATTACAGTCCGCAGATTTGGTGTTCCGATGATACCGATGCGGTGGAAAGGCTTTCGATTCAGGCGGGCACTGCGATGGTCTACCCGTTGTCTGCCATGGGTGCACATGTGTCCGACTGTCCGAATCACGCAATAGGCAGGGTGACACCTTTTGAGACGAGAGGTTATGTGGCACTTGCGGGGACGTTCGGCTATGAGTTGGATGTCACGAAGATACCTGAGGAAGACCGCAACATGATTCCGCGTCAGGTTGCCATGTACCATAAGTATAACGATCTGGTGCGCACCGGTGACTATTACCGCATTGCACATTATGCGGACAATCACTACTATGATTGCTATGAGGTGGTGGCGAAAGATAAGAGCGAGGCGCTCGTCACATACATCCAGGTGCTTAACAGACCGAATTACCACAGCAGGCGCATTCATATTCCGGGGCTTGATCCAGAGCAAACATATGTGATAGCCAATGCGGAGGATTGGCCGGAGATAAAGCAGACGGAGTACAAGGGTGATACCCTTCATTATGCCGGCATCAACATCCCGCCGTTGTGGGGTGATTTCAAGGGCAGGCTGATGCACTTGGCGGCTAAATAAATTTTAAGTGTCAATCGGATGCAAAGTATCATGTAAACAGAAAAGATAATTCATATGTTGAAGGGAAAGGTTTAAAATTATGATTGTACAAAAATATAAAGATATGCTGCAGGGCAAGTCAGTGATTCGCCAGTTATCGGAATTTGCTACACAGAGAGGTGCCGAGATCGGTTACGAGAATGTGTTTGATTTCAGTCTCGGCAATCCTTCCGTTCCGGTTCCTCAGAAGTTTACCGATATCATGATCGATCTGTTGCAGAATAAGAACCCCATGGAGCTGCACGGTTACAGTCAGAGTCTTGGTATTCCCGCGGTGCGGGATAAAGTTGCCGCTTCCCTTAATAAAAGGTTCGGCATGCAGTACACAGGGAATCATATTTTCATGACTACCGGGGCCGCGGGAGCGATAGCGCATGCAGTGCGGTGTGTGAGCGAACCGGGCGACGAGATTATTACTTTTGCCCCTTATTTTCCGGAATACGGACCGTATGTCAATCTGACCGGTGCGGTGTTGAAAGTGGTTCCGGCCGATACGGATAATTTCCAGATCAACTTTGAGGCATTTGAGGAAATGCTGACTGAGAAAGTTGCGGCGGTTCTGATCAACACGCCGAACAATCCATCGGGAACGGTATATTCCACTGAGACCATGCGCAGGCTTGCTGCAATTATGACTAAGAAGCAGGAGGAGTTCGGGCACGACATTTTCCTGATCTCCGATGAGCCCTACAGAGAGATTGTATTTGCGGGAGTGGATTCGCCTTATCCGTCCAAGTTTTATGCAAACACTTTGTCCTGCTATTCTTTCTCCAAATCACTCTCCCTTCCCGGAGAACGTATCGGGTATGTGGCGGTGAATCCGGAGTGTACGGATGCGGATCTGATTGCCACGATGTGCAGTCAGATATCCAGAGGGACGGGACATAACTGTCCGCCTTCCATTATTCAGCTTGCTGTGGCAGAAGTGCTGGATCTCACAGCCGATCTGTCTGTGTATGAGACCAACATGAATATCTTGTACAAAGAGCTTACCGAGTTGGGATTTGAGTGCGTGAAACCGGGAGGCACATTCTATATTTTACCGAAGGCATTGGAGGCAGATGCCGTTGCTTTCTGTGAGAAGGCAAAGAAGTATGATCTGATCATGGTGCCGTGCAATACTTTTGGCATTGAAGGTTATGTGCGTCTCGCATACTGCATTGACACGGAGAAGGTGGAACGCTCCCTGGATGCATTGCGGAAATTTGTTAAGAACGAGTATTAGATGTTATTGCTTGTTCTATATTATATTTAGATGTATATAATATGGTATAAGGTGTACAAGTTGATATACTATCTTGAACCTGAGTTAATATCTTAAAGAACCCCTTAAAAAACGTCAGCGCTTAATGAGGTTTTTTCGAGTTTAGCGTCTGCTGCGTTTTTTACGCAGCGAGAGCGTGGTGACGTAGACATTAACTCAGGTTTAAGCGGAATATTAGATAACTAAGGAAGGCTAAAGTTGCATGGAAAACATAACAGAAATTTTAAAAGCAATCTTATTCGGCATCATCGAAGGTATCACCGAATGGCTCCCGATCAGCAGTACGGGGCATATGATTCTTCTGAATGAGTTTGTCACGTTGGATGTCTCGCCGGAATTTTGGGATATGTTTCTTGTAGTAATACAGCTTGGTGCGATATTGGCGGTAGTGATTTTATTTTGGAACAAAATCTTTCCCTTCAAGTTCAAAGCAAAGCCGGTGATACAGAAGGATATCTTTATCCTCTGGTTTAAAATTCTGGCGGCATGTGTCCCGGCAGCCGTTATCGGTCTGGCATTTGATGATGTGTTGGACGCACTGTTTTATAATCCGTGGTGCGTGTCAATCGCCTTGATTGTTTTCGGTATTGCTTTCATTCTGATAGAAAACAGGAATAAGAATGCTTCCCCGAAAATCACGGAACTGAACCAGATTACTTATCAGACGGCTTTTATGATCGGTGTCTTTCAGTTGCTGGCCGCAGTGTTTCCCGGGACATCCCGCTCCGGAGCAACTATTGTGGGAGCACTGTTGATCGGTGTGTCCCGAACCGTGGCGGCAGAGTTTACGTTCTTCCTGGCGATTCCCGTCATGCTTGGTGCGAGCCTGCTCAAAATTGTAAAATTCGGATTTGAGTTTACGGGAACGGAGATGGCCGTTCTGGTGACAGGTATGGTGTCGGCGTTCATCGTTTCGATCATCGTTATCCGTTTCCTGATGGGTTATATTAAGCGCCATGATTTTAAGGTTTTCGGATGGTATCGTATCGTGTTGGGAGCGGCGGTGTTATTGTATTTTGCGCTGTAGTATAAATGCAGAGTGCACAGTGAATAAAGTGCTGTTTTGGTGCTTTTTGTGTTATTTCGCATAAAATACGAAAAAGAAAAGCCAACTATTTGTTGCAGATTGTTGATTGACAGTATATCGATATTGCGTTAAAATCCTAATATAGTCCAAAAGTATGTGGATTAGGGATTATGAAAAAGTAAAAATAAGAACATGTGGTGTTCGAGAAAATCGAGCGTGTGAAAGGAGAAAAATCATGGCAGAAACTAAGAAAACAGCAATCGTTAAACCGGTAGCTAAAGCGGTAGCGGCTAAGGCAGCAGATACAAAGACAGAAGAAGTAAAGACAACTCCGGCAGCATCTGTAGCAGCACCTAAGCAGGCAGAGGTTAAGAAAGAAGAGCCTAAGAAGACTACCAAGAAAGCTCCTGCTAAGAAGACAGCAGCCAAGAAAGCTCCCGCTAAGAAGACAGCGGCCGCTAAGAAGACTACTACCAAGACAACCACTAAGGCAGCAGCCAAGAAAGCAGCTGTTAAAGAGACATTGCATTTACAGTTTGCCGGCAAGTCCTACACGACGGAAGAACTTGTTAAGATTGCCAAGGATGTATGGAAATACGATTTGAAGCAGAAAGTCGGCGATTTCAAATCTGTTGAGTTGTATGTAAAGCCGGAAGAGAACGTTGTATACTATGTGATCAACGGTGATGTAACAGGTAACTTCGCTATTTAATCGAAAAAGTATTGCCGGATTTTACATAGCTTATAATTTGGAGACTGATCGGAAGTCGGTTTAAGTGAAAACTTGAACCGACTTTTTTTGGTTTGCTAAGTAAATCGCACAAACGAGCTTGTTCGTTTTTTAATACTTTTTTTATAAATTTTTTTTAACGGAAATGTTGACAATGAAAAATGTAAGTGTTAATTTACTACTAGAAGATGTTAGCACTCAACTCGAGCGAGTGCTAACGTTGGCACTCTTTTTAGCTGAGCGCTAACAACAGGAGAAATGGTATGCAGTTAGATGAGAGAAAATATACAATATTGCAAGCCATCATTCGTAATTATCTGGAAACGGGAGAACCGGTAGGAAGCAGGACGATTTCCAAGTACACGGATCTGAATCTGAGTTCAGCCACTATCCGAAATGAGATGGCAGACTTGGAAGAACTGGGTTACATCCTGCAGCCGCACACTTCCGCAGGACGTATTCCATCCGATAAGGGTTATCGCTTATATGTAGATAAGATGATGGAAGAGAAAGAACGGGAAGTGGAAGAGATGAAGGAAATGCTTCTTGAGAAGGAAGATAAGATGGATCATCTCTTGAAGCAGGCGGCCAAGATGCTTGCGAACAATACAGAGTATGCGGCCATGGTATCGGCGCCGCAGTATCACCGCAACAAGCTGAAGTTTATTCAGCTGTCCCGTGTCGATGTCAATCAGATACTGGCAGTCATCGTGGTGGAGGGCAATGTCATCAAGAACTCGATGCTCAATGTGGAAGATGAGTTGAACGACGAGACACTTTTGAAATTGAATATCTTACTAAATACGCACTTAAACGGTTTGTCCCTGGATGAGATCAATCTGGGAATGATCTCCGCGATGAAGCAGCAGGCGGGTATCCACAGTGATATCGTGGCGAATGTTATCGATGCGGTTGCAGAGGCAATCAAGGCGGATGAAGATTTGGAGATTTACACCAGCGGAACAAACAACTTCTTCAAATATCCCGAATTGGCGGATCACGAGAGGGCCAGCGAACTGATTACCACTTTTGAAGAAAAACAGCTCCTCAGTGAACTGGTTCAGGATAATCTGGCGGACGAGAACAATACCGGAATACAGGTTTATATCGGAAGCGAGACGCCGGTTCAGGGCATGAAGGACTGCAGCATCGTGACTGCAACCTACGAGTTGGATGAGGGAATGAAAGGAACAATAGGTATCATCGGACCCAAGAGAATGGATTATGAGAAAGTGGTTAAGAATTTGAAACTGCTTAAAAATCAGTTGGATGATTTATATAAGAAGTAAAGACAGAAAGGAATGAAAGGCGTGGCAGAGGAAAAAGATAAGGT
>JAFLTD010000088.1 GCA_022510625.1 Lachnospiraceae bacterium | reverse complement strand
CATTTTAATTCACAAGGACTGAAAGGAGAAAATAATAATGGCTAAGTCAGCTAAAACAGCAGCGAAATATTATGGTACCGGCAGAAGAAAGAAATCTATCGCCAGAGTATATTTAGTGCCGGGTAAAGGTAAGATTACAATCAATAAGAGAGATATTGATGATTATTTCGGATTGGAGACGCTTAAGGTTATCGTTCGTCAGCCTCTTACGGCTACAGATACCGTAGACAAGTTCGATGCGATCATCACCGTTAAAGGCGGCGGTTTCACAGGTCAGGCAGGTGCTGTGAGACACGGTATTGCAAGAGCCTTGCTTCAGGCGGATGCAGATTACAGACCGACTCTGAAACAGGCAGGTTACTTAACGAGAGATCCTCGTATGAAAGAGCGTAAGAAATACGGTCTCAAAGCAGCGAGAAGAGCTCCACAGTTTTCAAAACGTTAAGGATTACTGCGAATCAAGACGCATATACAAAGCCCCGGATGCTTGCATCTATGGGGCTTTTGTTATGCGTCTTGATTCATTGGAATGAAAGAAATGATGAGCAAGGTCCGTAGGACCTGCGAATTTGTTTCTTGCATTCGCAGTAATCCTTTGGTTCACGAGGTTCATCCCGGTCATTCTGCAGATAACACCTAAGATTCACCTAAATTACTTCTTGACAACCTGACTGCAAATGGCATATTTAAATCAATAGGAGACAATTTAGCAGTTTGTATTTTAGGAGGAAAGTGCATTGCTGAAAAAAAACAGATTTGGCTTTGATATATGGGGATTAGTAATTTTTCTGACTGTAATGTTTCCCAATTTTATCTGGTTTGCCGTTCCTGCGCCCAATGATATTTTGAGAAGTGAGTCGGCAACTATCATAATAGATACGATAGGTTCAGTCTGCCAGGTATTACTTATCGGTTCACTTTGTTTTATCATCAATAAAGAAATAGATAAACTCCGTTTTTCTCCATTGATCATAATGGCGATTATCTGTATTGTTCTATACTTTGCAGGTTGGATGTTATATTATAGCGGTATTACCGATCCGTTTGTAATAATATTCCTGACACTTCCACCGTGTCTTGCATTTATCTTTTTTGCATTGGACAGAAAGAATATCATAGCAGTTGTTCCCGCCGTCTGTTTTACTGTCTGCCATCTGATATATGGGATAGTAAATTTTATATAAAGTTTCGGTTTATACATTTATATCTTCAACATTCCCTTCTGTCCATAAACAGGCAGATGCGGATTGTTTGCAGCTCTCCTCTGATTGACAACCCTGTCACAATCGGATATGATATATAGAAATTCAACCATAGGAGCTCGGCATGCAAACAAAGGATAAGACGCTGATCATACTTAACATCGTGGAAAGCTTTTTTACATCTTGGGCCTTGATGAAGGCTGCAAGAATGGAGCCCGGCAATTTACTGACAGGTGTGTTTTTCCTGCTTTCTTTTTTTCTGTACCGGCATATCAGCATCCGGCTTTACACAAAACCCTTTGCCTATACAAAAACTTCCAGAGCGACTGCCGTGATCTTGTCGGTTTTGTTTACGTTGCTTTTCATGCTGGTAGAGTATCCCCGCTATATTGAGACGTTGACCAACGGACTTTACCGGATATTCATCCTGGCAGCTGTTTTTCTCGGGTTTATCATCTGTTTCTATAAGCTTATTCTTTTCCTGTTTTCCTACAGCGGTGATAAGGAAACGCTGCAGAGAATTCTCTACAGACAGGAAGGGGAACCGATGGTCAAGAGACTTCCCCTATATTGTTTTCTTGGGTGTTTAGTCTGCTGGCTTCCCTATTTTCTCTATCAGTATCCGGGCATCATGTCGCCTGACAGCATCAACCAGCTTGAGCAGGTGCTTGGTATCATAGACTATAGCAATCATCATCCCTTTGTTCATACAATGCTATTCGGGTTGTTCTATCATATCGGCTACTTCATTTCCCGTGACATGGTAGTTGCTGTTTCTTTCTATACTTTTTTTCAAATGTGCTTTCTGGCATTCAGTATCTTTTATTTTCTAAAGACGCTGGAACTGTTCCGTATCCGGCAAGGGATATTAGTTGCCGTTACGCTTTTCTATGCATTGGTGCCATACCACGCGGTTTTCTCCGTTACCGTGTGGAAGGATGTACCGTTTGCAGCCGTTGTTCTTCTGTTTGGCTGCTCTATACTGCGTATGATGAAGCGGACCGGTGCGGGTGAGATTGCCATGTTTGTGTTTTCCGGTATCATGGTGTGCCTGTTACGGTCAAACGGCTGGTACGGTTTTCTGCTGTGCGTTCCTTTTCTGCTGATCGCTTACCGCAGAAGGGCGAAAAAAATGTTTCCTGCCATAGCAGGCATTCTTTTGGCTGCGATCATCGCGAAATATCCGGTCATGAACGGCTTGAATGTCACGCAGCCGGATCTGATCGAGTCGCTTTCCATACCGACCCAGCAGATAGCAGCCGTAATTTGTAACAACAGAAACTTAAGTGCACAGCAGACCGTTCTGATTGAGAATGTTATTGATACGACCTATATTAAGGAACTATATAATCCGAGTTTTGCAGATAATATGAAAGAACTGGTACGTGCCGGTGATCAAAATTATCTGGCAGAGCATAAATGGGAGTTTTTCAAGTTATGGCTCTCTCTGGGAATCAAATATCCTGCAGATTATCTGAATGCATATATCTATCAGACGAACGGTTACTGGTATCCGGATTCCTTTTATCCGGTTGCCGATATAGAAGGTATCAGTGCGACCGGCCTGGGAGTATCGCATACGCCGCTGATCGGGGGTCCTTTTGTCGTAAAGACTAAGGAAATTGCGATAAAACTTGGCAGCATGCTTCCGATGTACGGTCTTCTGTGGAGTATGGGTGTGGTGTTTTGCGCTCTGATGTTCTGTGCCGGCAATGCCTTTGTGCGAAATGAAAAGGCAAAACTGGTCTGTTATCTCCCGAGTTTTGCCCTATATCTGACCGTGTTGATCGCAACTCCCGTAGCGACCGATTTTCGGTACGTCTATTTTATGGTATTTTCGCTGCCGTTCTATTTAATGACAGCATTGATTGCGCCTGATGACACCATAGGAAACACTAATCAGTAGCATAATGACGAAACAAGTCTATATCCATCCCCCGTCCAGCGTGATGACCTGCCCGGTCAGATAATCTGGGGCGTGAAGTATCGATAGCACCATTCGCGCCACTTCTTCCGGTTGACCGATACGGTCAGCGGGTATTTCATCTCGAAGAGCAGTCAATTCCTTTTCGGAGAAGCATTTATTCATGTCCGTATCAATGATGCCGCATGCGATAGCGTTGACCTGAATGCCGCTGGGGGCGAGTTCCTTGGCCAGTGCTCTTGTGAAGCTGTTGACACCGCCCTTGGAGGCGGAGTAGGCTGCTTCCATGGAGGCACCCACATTTCCCCATACGGAAGAGATATTGATGATCTTACCACTGTGCCTTGTAAGCATCAGCGGAACTGCATGTCTGCAAGTATAGAACAGCGCATCCAGATTTGTGCCCATCACTTCCCGCCAGTCGGCGACGGACATTTCATGAAGTAATCCCACATAGGATATACCGGCATTATTGACCAGAACATCCAGCGTGTTGATGTGCGTAAACAGGCTGTCCACGTCATCGGGACTGCCCATGTCCGCCGTAACGGCGGTGCATGCGATACCGTACTGCTTTGCAAGACGCTCGGCAAGCGTGGATAATCTGTCAGCGGAGTGCCTGCAGGTCAGATATAGATTATATTTCTCCTTTGCCAGGCTTTCGGCTATGGCACAGCCGATTCCGCGGGAGGCGCCGGTGACCAAAGCGTATTTAGGGGTGTGTGGAATATTTCCCGTTGTCATTCTTTTCTCCGTTTCATAAAACATATAAATGGTGTTATAATATCTTTATTATATAGGAAATTACAGCGGAGGTAAATATGTACGATCTGATCATTATCGGCTCTGGTCCTGCGGGACTCTCGGCAGCAGTCTACGGGAAGAGGGCGGGACTGAACCTATTAATTATAGAAGAAAAACCTATGAGCGGCGGGCAGGTGTTAAACACCTCCGAGGTGGACAATTATCTGGGAATGCCCGGTATAGGCGGCTTTGATATGGGTGTGAAATTCAGGGAACATGCAGATGCTGCAGGTGCGGAATTTAAGACTGCGGCCGTCACATCGATCCGCGACGGGGGTGAGATGAAAATCGTAGAGACCTCCGATGGGACAAGCTATGAGGCAAAGACATTAATCCTGGCGACAGGTGCGGAGCATGCGCCGCTGGGAGTGCCCGGTGAGGAAGAGTTTAAGGGCAGGGGCGTGTCCTACTGTGCCACCTGCGACGGTGCCTTCTTCAGAGGAAAGGATGTAGCGGTAGTGGGAGGAGGCGATGTGGCGGTGGAGGACGCCGTCTATCTGGCGCGCATGTGCAGGAAAGTATATCTGATTCACAGGCGGGACAGTCTGCGCGCGGCGAAGGGATTGCAGGACAAATTGACAGCATGTGAAAATATCGAGATTTTGTGGAACAGGACGGTGAAAGACATCCACGGTTCCGGTTCGGTGGAAGCTGTGACTCTTTTGCATGTGACGGAGCAGGCGGAAGAAGAACTCGCCGTGGAGGGCGTGTTTATTGCCGTCGGAATGCACCCCAATACAGAGGCGTTTCGCGATACGGTTCCCTGTGATGAGAAGGGATACGTTATAGCGGGTGAAGACTGTGTCACGAAAGCGGAGGGTATTTTCGCGGCAGGCGACCTTCGCACCAAGCAGGTGCGTCAGATTATCACGGCGGTAGCGGACGGGGCCTGTGCGGTTGCGTCTGCAGAACGGTATCTGACTGCGTATAAGTGAGTACGCTGTCGCAATATGTAAAAAGAGAAAATGCACTTCAAATTAACATAACTTCATTTGTTACAATTGTGAATTTTTAATGAATTTTTGCAAAATACACAATAACTTGCGTAAACACGCGATTTTATTGGTAGATGCTGTAGTTGACAAAACATATTTACGATGCTATATTATAGCCGAGATGTAACAATTTCGTAACAAATGAGGTAATTTATGAAGAAAAAATATGTAAAAATGGCAGCATGTACGATGGCGGCGGCCCTCACTTTTACAGGGATGGGGCTTGATGTAAACGCCACAGGTAATATCGGTTCCGTATTGCCGTCTTCAGGCATAGATTTTTCTTTACAGAACGAAGATAAATCTACTTCCCTCTCCTCTTTACAGGAGGAATCTCAGAAGGAAGCTGCAAAGAATGAAGAGGCGGGCGGAACGAATATCGGCAGTGTGCAGATCGGCAGTTTTGCCGATATGGTGAGCACGGAGGATAAGGTCAGTGCCGCTCCTTCCAAGAAGATTGAGGATATTGTCGTTGTCAGTAAGGGATATACGGAGGATTTGAAGAAGGCTGCGAACACCGGATTATCGGAGGAAGAGGAGAGCTTCAAGAATCTTGTTATCGCGAAAGTCAACGACTATGTGAATGTAAGGGATCTGCCGAGTGAGGAAGGCAATATCATCGGTAAATTATACGACAAGTCGGTCGGTAATTTCATAGAGGAAGTGGACGGATGGTATAAGATCAGTTCAGGTTCCGTGGAAGGTTACGTGAAGGGCGAGTTCTGTGTAACAGGAGATGATGCGGTAGAGTATGCCAAGGAAGTGGGCACACGTATCGCTACGGTTACGACCACTACTTTGAAAGTACGTGAGCAGCCCGGTCTTGACGAGGTGGTGCTCGGTCTGGTACCTATTGACGATGAGTTGATCGTCACAGAGGAGTTGGACGGCTGGGTTAAGGTCAATGTCGAGGAAGGTGACGGCTATGTTTCTACCGATTACGTGACTTTGTCCACCGAGTTCGTCAAAGCGGAATCCATTGAGGAGGAGAAAGCGAGACTGGCGAAGGAAGAAGCGGCGAGAAAGGCTGCTAAGGAAGCGGCAAGCAAGAAAACGGCCGGAAGTTCTTCATCAGGAGGTTCCACGAGCGGCGGCAAGACCTATGCGCCTGCTTCCGGAAGTACGGGAAATGATGTAGTGCAGTTTGCATTACAGTTCGTGGGTAATCCGTATGTATACGGCGGCACCAGCCTGACGAACGGCGCCGACTGTTCGGGATTCGTCATGAGCGTATACGGCAATTTCGGTGTGAGCCTGCCCCATTCTTCCGCAGCGGACAGAAATGTAGGTGCAGCCGTAAACGGTCTCGAGAATGCGCAGCCGGGTGACATTATCTGTTATTCCGGTCACGTAGGAATCTATGTGGGCAACGGACAGATCGTTCACGCATCGACATCGAAAACCGGTATTATCGTGTCCAGCGCGACATACCGTTCCATTCTTTCAATCAGAAGAATTTTCTAATAATGAGAATACAGCAGTTATGGCGGCTGAGCAATCAGCCGCTTTTTTTGTGTGATAGGAAATTGCTCGAGCAGTAGTGAGAAGCTAAGAAGTATTCCGAGTCTGCTTATGCGTTGAGAAAAGACTTGCATTCGTTTCCCTTTGTATATCTTGTACAAATAATTTGACAACACATGTTTTTCAAATAAGGATATAACTTTGGTTATCCACATTTAAATGGACTTCTTTTTGGCGGAAAATGGACTTATACACTGATTTATCCACTTTATCCACAGAATTTTTGCAAAAAAATGGGTGAGTTTTATGGTAACTGAACGAACGGACGTTTTGTGAAGTTGTCATGAAAAAGTATTTTTTGACAAAAAAACAGGTCAGAGTACTTGACATTTAAGGTGTCAAAAAAGATAAAACGCGTTCCATGAATTGTTGCAACAAGAAGGGAAATTATGGTATAATTACTATACAATAATCCAATGAAAGGGATGAGTGATATGAAATTTATAATTGTTGGCAAAAATATTGATGTGACAGAAGGATTAAGATCGGCAGTAGAGGACAAGATCGGTAAGCTGGAGAAATATTTTACCGAGGATACGGAAGTACATGTTACTTTGAGTGTTGAGAAAGACAGACAGAAGATAGAAGTGACGATTCCGATGAAAGGCAATATCATTCGTTCCGAGCAGGTCAGCAGTGATATGTATGTGTCCATCGACTTGGTGGAGGAAATCATCGAGCGGCAGCTCAAGAAATATAAGAGGAAATTGATCGATAAGAAGCAGGCAGCTTCCTTCTTCAAACAGGAGTTTGTGGAGAAGGATTTCATGGAGGATGAAGATGTTCAGATCATCCGTACCAAGAAGTTTGATATTAAGCCGATGTATCCGGAAGATGCCTGTGTGCAGATGGAGCTTTTGGGACACAGTTTCTTCGTATTCTGCAACGCGGAGACAGACCAGGTCAACGTAGTGTATAAGAGGAAAGGAAACACTTACGGTTTGATTGAGCCGGAAAACTAAAAATAAGATTATGACAGAGAACTGCGGGCTGACATAACCCGCAGTTTTTTCTCATATACATAACCATAAATTTCTGACCGCAGACGGCTTGGACAGACGGACCGGACGGACACGCAGGTCATGTGAAACATATGGGAGTGTATATGAGAGAACATAGAAGCAGAAGCAGAATCGTATTTGCTATACGGATTGAGATCATTCTTCTGTTGGCGCTGGGGTGCGTAGCCATCGGGAGGAAACTGACTGACAGATGGAACGATTCGGCATGGCACGGCGAGGGCAGCGGGTGGACTTTGCAGGCGGATGAGGCGATTGAGGTATCGGCGGAGGGGAATTACATAAAATGGGTAGAGTTCAACGTGACCTGTGAGGCATTGGCGGCCGCCTATGAGCTGGATGTGAATTCTTACGAAAAAGACATCCATCTTAACTGGATTGAGCTCCTTGCCTGCGTGGCGGCAAGGACGGGCGGCAAGTTTGATAAGAACAGTGTCAGAAAGATCAACGAGATCGCGGAAAGTATAAGCGGCGGTGAGACTACCATGGAAGAGCTGACTGCCGATATGGAGTATTACGACTATTATTTGGAGGCGTACACCGCTGTGCTGGGCGGCATGGTAGGGGAATTTTCCCTGAAGGAGGACGGACAGTGGAACCGATACTATGGACTCAAGGCATTCTCCCCTGTGGCCAAGGGATTTGATTACAGTCACTATGACGACTTCGGCTCGTCCAGAAGCTACGGATATTCCAGACCGCATCTGGGACACGACATGATGGGGCAGATCGGAACTCCCGTGGTGGCGGTCGAGTCCGGTGTCGTTGAGGCGCTCGGGTGGAATCAGTACGGCGGCTGGCGCATCGGCATCCGGAGTTTCGACGGCAGCAGGTATTACTATTACGCGCACCTGAGGCAGAATTACCCCTATGCGGAAGGGCTGGAAGAAGGCAGTATTGTCACCGGCGGGGACGTCATCGGCTACATGGGGCACACCGGATACAGCACCAAGGAGAATGTCAACAATATTAAGACCGTGCATCTCCACTGGGGCCTCCAGCTGATATTTGACGAATCACAGAAAGAGGGAAACAACGAAATATGGGTGGACTGTTATGAACTGACGAAATTCCTCTACCGCAACCGAAGCGAGGTGGCTAAAATCGGCGACACGAGAGAGTGGCAGCGGACCCACGAAATGGCAGATCCCGAGGTAGAAAAACATTGCAAAACAGACACCTCTATGATACAATAGGAAAAGCGGACAATGACAAAAAAATAACAATCATTGTCAGTCTCAAATTCAAAGATTTATCTACAAACTAATACCACAATGGAGGGAAAAAAGATGGCAAAAAAAGTTGTTTTGGCGGGTGCCTGTCGTACAGCTATCGGTACTATGGGCGGGAGCTTAAGCACGACTCCGGCTGCAGAGCTCGGAGCAATCGTAATCAAAGAAGCATTAAACAGGGCGGGAGTAGCGCCTGATAAGGTTGATCACGTATATATGGGATGTGTTATCCAGGCAGGACAGGGTCAGAACGTGGCTCGCCAGGCTTCCATCAAAGCAGGACTCCCCAACGAGGTTCCGGCAGTTACGATCAATGTAGTGTGCGGTTCCGGTCTTAACTGTGTCAATATGGCTGCACAGATGATCCAGGCCGGCGATGCCGACATCGTGGTTGCAGGCGGTATGGAGAACATGTCCATGGCTCCTTACGCTATGATGCAGGGACGTTACGGTTACAGAATGAACAACGGTACGTTGGTGGACACCATGGTCAACGACGCATTGTGGGATGCTTTCAATAATTATCATATGATCAAGACAGCGGACAATATCTGCGAGGAGTGGGGACTTACCCGCGAAGAGTTGGACGAGTTCGCATTGAAGAGCCAGCAGAAGGCAGAAGCTGCTCAGAAGAGCGGTGCATTTGATAAAGAGATTGTACCCGTTACGATCAAGAAGAAGAAAGAGACCATTGAGTTTAAGGTTGACGAGGGACCGAGAGCAGGTTCCACGATCGAGGGACTTCAGAAACTTCGTCCCATCAATCCCGACGGATTTGTTACGGCGGGAAACGCTTCCGGTATCAATGACGGTGCAGCTGCAATCGTCGTTATGAGCGAGGAGAAGGCTAAAGAGTTGGGCGTAAAACCTATGGCGACTTTCGTAGCCGGCGCACTGGCAGGATGCAGACCCGAGGTTATGGGTATCGGTCCCGTTCCGGCAACTAAGAAAGTAATGGCTAAGACAGGCTATAAGATTGAGGACTTCGATATCATCGAGGCAAATGAGGCGTTTGCGGCTCAGTCCGTAGCGGTAGGTAAAGAGCTTGGCATCGACGTAGACAAACAGCTCAACCCGAACGGCGGTGCGATTGCACTCGGACATCCGGTAGGAGCTTCGGGATGCCGTATCCTTGTAACACTTCTCCATGAGATGGAGGCGAAGGGTGCCAAGAAAGGCCTTGCTACACTGTGTATCGGCGGTGGTATGGGCTGCGCAACGATCGTCGAGCGTGACTAAATGACACGAATGTCATTCTCGGCGAGATAATATTAAGGAGGTCAGTATGGAATTTGTATTATATGAAGTGAAAGGACAGGTTGGTATCATTACCATCAACCGTGAAAAGGCGTTGAACGCTTTAAATTCCACTGTTTTGGAGGAATTGGACAAGACTCTGGACGGCGTGGATTTAGGTGAGATCAGATGTCTGATCTTAACCGGTGCAGGAGAGAAATCTTTCGTGGCAGGTGCGGATATCGGAGAGATGAGCACACTGACCAAGGCGGAGGGTGAGGCTTTCGGCAAGAAGGGCAACGATGTGTTCCGTAAGCTTGAGACTTTCCCGATTCCCGTCATTGCAGCGGTCAACGGTTTCGCTTTGGGCGGTGGCTGTGAGATTTCGATGAGCTGTGACATCAGAATCTGTTCCGACAATGCGGTGTTCGGACAACCTGAGGTGGGTCTCGGCATCACACCCGGTTTCGGCGGTACACAGAGACTTGCCAGAATCGTGGGACCTGGCATGGCTAAGCAGATGATCTACACTGCAAGAAATATCAAAGCCGACGAGGCGCTTCGCATCGGTCTTGTCAATGCTGTATATCCGCAGGAAGAGCTGATGGCAGCGGCTGAGAAGATGGCATCCGGCATCGCCAAGAATGCTCCCATCGCAGTTCGCAACTGCAAGAAAGCAATCAACGACGGCTTAGAGGTCGGTATGGATGAGGCACTCGTGATCGAGGAGAAGCTGTTCGGCGACTGCTTCGAGACGGAAGATCAGAAGTACGGCATGGCATTCTTCTTGGATAAGAACAAGGAGAAAGTGAAGGAGCCTTTCCAGAATAAATAATAACATGAGAAGTACTTCTAGAGCTCAATGCAAAGGCATTTTCGCTAAGAAGTACTAAATCTCATGTGGAAGAATGCTTAAAATGCAGCATTCTTCCCGCATATTCAAAATTAAAATTATTATTAGGAGGTTTTACAATGAAAGTAGGTGTTATCGGTGCAGGAACCATGGGTTCCGGTATTGCACAGGCATTCGCTATGACAGACGGATATGAAGTTTGTCTCTGCGATATCAAAGAAGAGTACGCAGAGGGCGGCAAGGCTAAAATCCAGAAGAACATGGATTTCCTTGTAGGTAAAGAGAAAATCACTAAGGAAAAAGCAGACGAGATCATGGGCAAGATCACCACAGGCTTGAACAATATCTGTACAGACTGCGACCTGATCATAGAAGTTGCCCTTGAGAAAATGGATATCAAGCAGGCTATCTTTAAAGAGCTGATGGGTATCGTTAAGAAAGACTGCATGTTTGCTTCCAACACTTCCTCCCTTTCCATCACAAAGATCGGAGAAGGTTTGGACAGACCGATGATCGGTATGCACTTCTTCAATCCGGCTGACAGAATGAAGCTGGTAGAGGTTATCAGAG
>JAFLTD010000087.1 GCA_022510625.1 Lachnospiraceae bacterium | reverse complement strand
TTCCGGAACAGATCAACGATTCGGACATGGTATTGCTCGCAAGAGATATTTCTAAACAGATTGAAGCTGAGTTAGAGTATCCCGGACAGATCAAGGTTAATGTGATTCGTGAGAGCCGTGTCATCGACTATGCTAAATAGTATTGATAGCCCTGTAGAGAAATCTACGGGGCTATTTTCATGCAGAGCCGGCTCTTATGTACACAATCACTATAAACAAGCTTTTTTTAATAAGAAAATTGTCTTATCTACATACTTGTGGAATGTGAAGAACTGTAGTAGAATATTTAGCGATGTATGATTGTATACAATTATTCAATACGCAAGCATAATAGGCTGCGGGAATACTGCAGACCGTGAAAGGAGTATCGATACAGAGATGAAACCGTACAGAGAGATGAGCAGAGAGGAACTTCTGTCGCTGAAGGCAGACCTTGACAAACAGTTTGAGGATGCGAAGGGAAAAGGGCTGAAATTGGATATGTCCAGAGGAAAGCCTACACCTGCGCAGCTTGATATGGCGATGGGACTTATGGATACATTGAATTCCGATTCCGAGATGAATACAGAGAACGGTATGGATACCAGAAATTATGGATTGATGGACGGTATTCCGGAGGCGAAACGCCTGATGGCTGACATGATGGGCGGTGTTCCTGCGGAGAATGTAATCGTGTACGGCAATGCCAGTCTGTCCATCATGTATGATACGGTTTCCCGTTCTGTGACACACGGGGTGCTTGGCAGCACACCGTGGTGTAAGTTGGATCAGGTTAAATTCCTGTGCCCGGCGCCGGGATATGACAGACATTTTGCAATTACTAAGCTTTTCGGTATCGAGATGATCACGATTCCGATGACACCCGAAGGACCGGATATGGATCTGGTGGAGAAGTATGTGTTCGAGGATCCTGCCGTGAAGGGTATCTGGTGCGTACCCAAGTATTCCAATCCGCAGGGAATTTCTTATTCCGATGAGACGGTCAGAAGATTCGCGGCATTGAAACCGGCGGCTGAGGACTTTAGAATTTATTGGGATAACGCCTATGTGGTTCATCACCTGTATGATGACAAGCAGGATGAGATATTGGAGATCTTAAGTGAGTGTGAGAAGGCAGGCAATCCGGATATGGTATACGAGTTTGCATCCACATCCAAGGTAAGCTTCTCCGGCGCGGGCATCTCCGCATTTGCGGCCTCGAAAGCAAACGTCGAGGAGGCGAAGCGATTCATGACGATACAGACAATCGGACATGACAAAGTCAACCAGCTTCGCCATGTGAGATATTTTAGGAATCTGGACGGTATCAAGGCACACATGCGTAAGCATGCTGACATCATAAGACCTAAGTTTGAGGCAGTACTTGCCGTGTTGGATAAAGAGCTGGGCGGACTCGGAATCGGAGAGTGGACCAGACCGAGAGGCGGTTATTTTATCTCCTTCGATGCTATGGAGGGCTGTGCCAAAGCGATCGTAGCTAAATGTAAGGAAGCCGGCGTCGTACTGACGGGAGCGGGTGCAACATTTCCTTACGGCATCGATCCCAAGGACAGCAATATTCGTATCGCACCCACTTATCCCACAGCGGATGAGATGGCTGAGGCGTCCGATCTGTTCGTACTGTGCGTGAAGTTGGTCAGTGTTGAGAAACTGTTGGAAGCATAGGGTAAAGAAGTCGAGGTATATATGGATAAATATGAACGCATTGACAGAGAACTGATACATAAAGGTGCAATTATTGATTATTATCAGGACACGATCAAGATTCCCAACGGCAACATTGCCAAGTGGGATTATATCAAGCACAAGGGGGCAGCTGCGGTAGTCGCGGTGAAAGATGACGGCAGGCTCCTGATGGTCAGACAGTTCAGGAATGCGCTGGATCGAGAAACGCTGGAGATTCCGGCGGGCGGTCTGAACAGTGTGGATGAACCCACGGATATTGCGGCTGCGAGAGAGCTGGAGGAAGAGGCGGGCTATACTGCCGGAAAACTGGAACTGCTCATATCCATCCGCACCACCGTTGCTTTCTGTGATGAGAAGATCGACATCTATGTGGCGACCGACTTGAAAAGAAGCAAACAGCATCTGGACGAGGACGAATTCCTTGACGTGGAGACCTACACGATTGAGGAATTGTTACAGATGATTTACGACTGCAAGATCAATGACGGTAAGACCGTTTCGGCGCTTTTAGCCTACTATAACAAATACAGACGCTAACGAGCAATAACAGGAAGAACAAGAATCACCGGAATATTGCGAACTTTAAGAATAACAAGAATTTCAAAATCCCCATGTGACATTGCCGCATGGGGATTTTGTCATGCCTTACACGTTCCGGACATATAATAGGAAGACAAGAATAACGGGTGATGGCATACCGTGAAAGGAGAGACAGCGTGCAGCAGTCAACAATAAAGAATTGCTATTATGTGTTATATCTGTTCATGATAGGATTGTTTTTGGGGATACTGATCGTCAATGTGGGATACGACGCGTGGATCAAAGACGGCAGCCTGCTCGGAACGGATATGATTGTACGGTTAAAAAACAGTGTGCCTGACAGCGGAGGGTTGTTTGATTACATTGTGAAGCACAGACTGTTTACCGTCTGTATGCTGGGACTTTTGGCGACTACGATCATTGGTCTTCCGGCGGTATGCGGGTACATATGCTATATCGGGCTGGCCGCGGGATGCCTTCTGTCGGTGGCAGTGATTCGATACGGTATTCGTGGGCTTCTGCTGATGGCCGCGGGGATATTTCCGCAGGGGATATTGCTGATTCCGTCTTATATTGCACTGTTTGTCTGGGCTGTCAGTGTCAACAGAATGCTGTATTCCAAGAATCCGTATAAGGAATATTATATCAGATACAGCAGACAAGTTTATCTGACAAAGGGTCTGCAGATCATAGGGATTGTTGCAGTTGTCATAATGGGATGTCTGTTGGAGAGTTATGTTAATCCTAAGATGCTGCATTTCATTTTAAAAATTTTTTAAAAAATTTTTTCTTACGATTTTATCCACATATAGTAGACATAAATTATAACGTTGCCGATATGTTGTGTTTTCCTTCAAAAGTGGCCAAAAAGCCCATAAAATCAAGAAAAAATCCATTTGCTTTTCTTTTAAATTCTGATTATAATGTTAGTCAGGCGACAAATTGATTTACATAAGAATGGTCGCTGGGGGAAGGATTTCCGGTTACATGGAAAAAGAGATCACAGCATTTATAACCTATTTACATAATGTAAAGGCTACGTCTGAAAACACTGAGATGTCTTATAAGCGCGATCTGGAGAAAGTGCAGAATTTTATGGCGCAGCGCGGAATCCGTGAGACAGCAGGTGTGTCCGGACAAGATTTGGAAGACTATGTGAAATATCTGGAGAACAATCAATTTGCGGCAGCCACGGTATCCAGAAATATCGCTTCGCTGAAAGCGTTCTATCACTATCTGGTACAGGAAGGTATTGTGCCGGAAGATATATCGGAGCCGCTTAAGGCACCCAAGATAGAGAAGAAGATCCCTGAGATCATGTCCCCCGACGAGGTGGTCAGGCTTTTGGAACAGCCATCCGGCAATTCTCCCAAAGAAATACGTGACAAGGCTATGCTGGAACTCCTTTATGCCACGGGAATCAGAGTGACGGAACTGATCACACTCAAGGTTTCGGATGTCAATATGCCCATGAGTTTCATCCTGTGCCGTGACCGCAATAAGGAGCGGATCATTCCTTTCGGAACCGAGGCGAAAAACGCCATGACCAGATATCTGGACGGCACGCGGGACGAGATGTTGGAGAATAAAGCTTCCGATGTGCTGTTTGCCAACTGTTCCGGACAGCCGATGAGCAGACAGGGCTTCTGGAAATTGATTAAATATTATGCCAAGAAAGCGGATATCAAGGCAGACATCACGCCTCATACGCTCAGACATTCCTTTGCGGCGCATCTGGTAGAGAACGGGGCGGATCTTAGAAGTGTACAGGAGATGTTGGGACACTCCGATATATCCACCACACAGATTTATGCGAATTTAAATCATAACCATATACGGGAAGTATACGCGAAGGCGCATCCGAGAGGATAGAAAAAAACGAACAATTTCCTTGACAAGTTCGTTGACAAGTTTATTGACAGGTTCGTTCGAGGGCTGTTGTTTCGGTAACAACAGCTCTTTTTTTTGAGTATACAATGTTTCGGGAAATCCCGACAGAAGAGAGGTGCAGAGTATGTATCACATACGAAGATGCGGGCGGAACATCGCATACGAAAAAGGTGAAGGCGGATCAAAACGGCAATATCCATATCGAGGATGATTGGACCGGCAAGAATGTTAAAATTGTAAAGAAGAGCAACGGCACCACTACCGAGGACAGCGCAGGGAAGAGGAAGAGGCGTACTGATGCGCGGAGAGTAACATAGATAAATAAAAGATGAAGAGGGTGTCCCTCAAGTCAGTTCTTGACTTTTGGGGAGCCCTCTTTTTAATCATTAAGGAGTTTGCGGTAAACGAAAAAGCGTTTAAAATATTCCAAAAATCCTATTTACAATTCTGATTGGCATATGCTATGATACAGAAAAGCATATTTTCTTAAAAGTGGTCGGCTGTTATTACAGTTTCACCTACTTTCTCAGATATTTTCTATCTTCTAAGTTTCAGAAAATCCATGCTTTTATTCCAATCAACAATCTATAAAGCAGGAGTTCTGGAACCGAAGCAGTTCTCCTGCGGCGGTCTTTCGATACGGAAGCGACTCGTCACCAAGACAAAGGAGGACAATGAATGAGTGAGGTAAAAGTACAACGCAACTATAAGGACACCATTTTCCGTATGCTCTTTAAAGACAAAGAGAACCTTTTAAGTCTTTACAATGCATTGAACGAGACGGATTATACGGATGTGGACGGACTGGAGATCACTACACTGGAAAATGCGGTCTACATGAATTACAAGAACGATGTATCCTTTGTGTTCGATTTTGAGCTGATGCTCTATGAACATCAGTCTACGATGAACCCGAACATGCCGTTACGCGACCTGTTCTACGTGTCTGACATCCTACAGAAAAGAACAGGCGATAAAGATTTATATGGTTCAAAATTGATCAGGATTCCTTCTCCACGGTTTGTGGTGTTCTATAACGGAACAGAACCCCAACCGGAGCGACAGACCCTTAAACTGTCGGATGCCTACGAAAAGAAACAGGAATCTCCCGAACTGGAACTTAACGTGACGGTATACAACATCAACTACGGCTGCAACGAGGAGATCATGGATGCGTGCAGGACACTCAAGGAATATGCGATGTATGTGGAGCAGGTAAGAACATATGCAAAACAGATACCCCTTGCGGATGCGGTGGAGAAAGTGGTTGATTACTGTATTGAAGCAGACATCTTATCGGAGTTTCTAAGAGAAAACAGAGCGGAGGCGATCAAAGTGAGTATTTACGAATATGATGAGGAACTGCATCTTAAGAACGAGCAGGAGTACTGGTACACGACCGGTGTGGAGGATGGAATAGAACGAGGAATGGAGCAAGGTGAAATTCGTCTAATCCGCGTGAATCGGCTCCATGCTATCCTTATAGACACGGGCAGGCTTGACGACTTGAAGCGTGCCACTCAGGATAAAGATTATCAGGAGCAGCTTATGAACGAACTGCTGCCTGAAGAAATGTAGATATGTTAAGAAAGAAATCGTCCCTCATATTTGTGAAGGGACGATTTCTTATGGATTAATGTTAGCCGCCGAGCCAACTCTTTTTATTCATACTCCGCAATATCGTAGATCAGTCTTTCGGATGCCTCCCAGCCTAGGCACGGGTCGGTGATGGATTTGCCGTAGACGCCCTCGCCGATCTTCTGGCATCCCTCTTCGATGTAGCTTTCCACCATGACACCCTTGACCATACGATGAATGTCACCGTTCAGTTTTCTGCTGTGCATGACTTCCTTGACGATACGAATCTGCTGCTCGTACTGTTTGTTGGAGTTGTTGTGGTTGGCATCGATGATACATGCCGGGTTCACAAGGTCAAACTCCTGATACAGAGAGTAGAGCATCGCAAGGTCCTCGTAGTGATAGTTGGGCAGGCTCCTGCCGTGTTTGTTGACGGAACCGCGAAGCACCGCATGTGCCAACGGATTGCCGCCGGTGCTGACCTCGTATCCCCTGTAGATGAAGGAGTGAGGGTGCTGCGCCGCATAGATGGAATTGAGCATGACGGAGAGGGTGCCGCTTGTCGGATTTTTCATGCCGGCAGGCACATCGAAACCGCTGACCGTCATACGGTGCTGCTGGTCCTCCACGGAACGGGCGCCGATAGCCACATAGGACAGAATGTCCTCCACATATCCCCAGTTGTCCGGATAGAGCATTTCGTCCGCCGCTGTCAGTCCGGATTCCTCTATCGCGCGGATGTGCATCTTGCGCATCGCGATCAGACCGCTTGTAAAGTCGGGCTTTTTCTCCGGGTCGGGCTGGCTGACAATACCCTTATAGCCCTCGCCCGTTGTGCGGGGTTTGTTGGTATAGATTCTGGGAATCAGGATCAGCTTGTCCTTCACCTGCTCGTTGATGCGGGAAAGCCGGTTTACATAATCACAGACCGCCTCCTCGTTGTCGGCGGAGCAGGGACCGATGATCAACAGAAATTTATTGCTTTTACCGGTAATGACATCCCGAATCTCGGCGTCCCGCTCCTGCTTGAGCTTGGCCAGATGTTCGGGTACCGGAAACTGTTCGCGGATCTCATTCGGTGTGGGAAGTTTTGATACAAAATTAAAAGCCATTTTTCATACTCCTCTTAGCTTGTGTTTCTCTATATTTCTCTGGCAAAAACATTTATATTATAGTATATTGAATTAAGAATCGCAAGTACGGTTTCGGGAGAGCAGAAAGCGGATGCATGCCGCAGACATCACAGTGCTGCGTGAGACTTATGCGATATGTGAAGCGCCGATACGGTGCACAATAGTGTCTGCAGCATCTGGCTGGCAAGCATGCCCCAGAGATATCCCTTGATGCCGTATGCCGGAATCGCGGCGAAGACGAACAGAAGGCGGAACAGGAGGCTGACTACGCTGTAGAGAAAAGTCTGCGCCGTCTTGCCCAGTCCGTTTAAGATACTGTTCAGCGTGCTTGCTATGTACATGAACGGGCAGATGAAGCTGAGTGTCAGTATGAAACTGCCGGCGAGCTCCGAGTGAAAAAGAATCCGGCCCGCCATGCGCCCAAATAACAGAAACATTGTGGTGCACGCGAAACCGAGAAGCAGACAGTAGCGTATGGAAGTCATGATCGCACGCCTGACGGCAGACCGATTGTTGCTTGCGTCCGCTTCTGCGACGATCGGAAGGAGCAGCACGGATATGGAGTTGGTGATGGCGGAAGGAAAAAGGATAAGCGGCAGACTCATGCCTGTCAGTACGCCGTACACACCCAAAGCGTCGGCGTTACTTAACCCGTAGGCCATCAAGCGGTTGGGAATATAAACCGCCTCCACGCTCTGCAGCAGATTGATCACCAGGCGATTGGCGGAGAGTGGTACGGCGAGCTGCAATAACTGCCCCATGATGCGCCGATAGGTCGTGACGAGCGCACTTGTGCGCCGGTACGGCATGATACTGTTTCCGGACGGAAAGACATGGTGTGCCCTGACCAGAATCGCGACGACGGAGACGACCATGGATGCACTTTCACCGATCACGAGCCCTACGACGGCGAAATTGATGGTAGGCGTCATGTTATGCCGCTGACACGCATAATAGATCAGATAAACGGAGCCCACGCGGCATATCTGTTCCGCCAGCTGGGTTATGGCGGGGATTGCAGTTTTGCGGATGCCGTAGAAATATCCGTTGATGCAGGAATGTACGGTTGCCATAGGGATGGAGAGCGCTATGATGCGAAGCAGCGGGGCTGTCCTTGCCTCCATAAGAAAGGTCACGGCAATCCATTCCGAGTACAGATAGATATATAGGGAACAGGCGACGGACAGCGCCATCGCGAGAAGAAAACCGGCCCAGAGCGTGCGGAACGAGGTCTTATAGTCGTGGGTGCTCGTCTCGCTGGCGACATATTTGGAGATGGCGGTCTGCACACCGGATACGGTCAGTGCAAAAGAGAGTGCCAGCACCGGGGAGATCAGCTGATAGATTCCCATGCCCTCGGCACCGAATACATTGGATAGAAAGATTCGGTAGAAAAAGCCGATAAAACGGCTGAGCAGCCCTGTCAGTGTGAGAATGACAGTACCGGATACCAACGGGTTTTTCCATTTTTTTTCCGTATGAGATAACGAGTTCGCGAAGCGAATCTCGCAATCGAGCTTGCTCGATTTTTTCAACTTCATAGCGCACCATCTTAATATCAGATACAGTCTAGTGTATGCGCAAGATCAGCGGTGAAGAACCAAAGATAGATAATGTAAATGCGGGAATTAATATGATGAAAAGTTTTCAGACAGGACAAATGCGGTCCTGCAAAGGAGCAATGTAAGCATATATGGCTAAAAAGAAAGTAGTGGTAGGCATGTCGGGAGGAGTGGATTCCTCCGTGGCGGCATATCTTTTGAAAGAACAAGGATACGATGTGATCGGCGCGACCATGCAGATCTGGCAGGATGAGGCGAGAGATGTCATGGAAGAAAACGGAGGGTGCTGCGGCTTAAGTGCGGTGGATGATGCGGGCAGAGTGGCACAGGTGCTGGACATCCCTTACTATGTCATGAATTTTAAGGATGAGTTTAAGTGTAAGGTCATGGACTATTTCGTGGAGGAATATCTGGCAGGCAGAACGCCGAATCCCTGCATTGCCTGCAACCGCTATGTGAAGTGGGAGTCTATGCTGAAGAGGAGTCTGGAGATCGGTGCGGATTATATTGCCACGGGGCACTATGCGAGAATCGCCAAGACGCCGGAGGGCAGATACGCCATTAGGAATTCCGTGACCGCCAAGAAAGACCAGACCTACGCGCTGTACAACCTGACGCAGGAGCAGCTTGCACACACACTGATGCCGGTGGGGGAATACACTAAAGAAGAGATCCGACAGATTGCGGAAAAGGCGGGACTTCCGGTAGCGCATAAGCCCGACAGCCAAGAGATCTGCTTCATACCGGACCACGATTACGCCGCCTATATTGAGCGGGAGGCGGGGAACCGTGTGCCGAAAGCAGGGAACTTTGTGACACAGGACGGCGAGGTGTTGGGGCAGCATCTCGGCATTACCCACTACACGGTGGGACAGCGCAAGGGGCTTAATCTCGCCATGGGACATCCTGTATTTGTGACCGAAATCAGACCCGAAACGAACGAGGTCGTGATCGGTGAGGCACAGGATGTGTTCGGCGATATGCTCTACTGCAATCACATCAACTATATGGGGATGGAGGACTTGCCGCAGCCGAGAAAAGTGATAGCCAAAATACGTTATGCACACGGCGGCGAGGAATGTACCATCGAGCGGACAGAGGAAGATGTCATCAAATGCACTTTTGTGAGGCCCGTACGCGCCATCACGCCGGGCCAGGCGGTCGTGTTCTACGAGGACGGCTATGTGCTGGGCGGCGGCAGTATCATGGGAACTGCGTTGTTGTGAAAAAGAAGTGATTATGATAAAATCCAAACTGAGCATACAATGAGATAAACATCGATGATATATCCATATATAAAAAGGAGGAACACATATGGTTTACAAAAATTTTCAGGATTTAAAGTTATCCGCACTCGGTATGGGAACGATGCGCCTGCCGGTGATCGGCGGTGACGATGCCAACATTGACAGTGCGGCTGCGGAGAAGATGGTTGACTATGCGCTGGAGAACGGAGTGAATTATTTTGATACGGCGTGGGGATATCACGACGGGAACTCGGAGACCGTCATCGGACAGGCACTGAGCAGACACCCGCGCGATCGATTCTATCTGGCAACGAAGTTTCCGGGCTATGATCTTTCCAACATGGATAAGGTTGAGGAGATCTTTGAGAAACAGCTTGAGAAATGTCAGGTGGAGTATTTCGATTTCTACCTTGTTCACAACGTATGTGAGATGAATATCGACGCTTATCTTGATCCCAAGTACGGCATCTATAACTATCTCGTGAAGCAGAGAGAGAACGGCAGAATCCGTCATCTGGGATTTTCCGCACACGGAAGCTACGATGTGATGAAGCGTTTCCTGGAGGCTTACGGCGAGAAGATGGAGTTCTGTCAGATCCAGTTGAACTGGTTAGACTGGTCGTTCCAGGATGCCAAGGCAAAGGTGGAGCTGTTAAGAGAATATCATCTCCCGATATGGGTGATGGAACCTCTGCGCGGCGGCAAACTTGCATCTCTGCCGGAGGAAAAGGCACAGAAGCTGAAGAAGCTGCGCCCGGACGAAGGGATTCCCGCATGGGCGTTCCGGTATCTGCAGAGTATTGATGATGTCGTGGTGATTCTGTCGGGCATGTCCGATATGGAGCAGCTTCAGGACAATATCCGCACGTTCGAGACGGAGAAGAAGCTGAACAATGAGGAGATGGAGACACTGCTGGGGATTGCGGACGAGATGGTGAAGCAGAATAATCTGCCTTGTACGGCGTGCCGGTACTGCACGAGCCATTGTCCGAAAGGCTTGAATATTCCTTCCTTATTAGAGTTGTACAATGAGCACAATTTAACCGGCGGCGGATTTATTGCTCCGATGGCGCTGATGGCTGTACCGGAAGACAAGCAGCCCTCCGCATGTGTCGGATGCAGAAGCTGTGAGGCGGTGTGCCCGCAGCAGATCAAGATTTCCGAGGCGCTGGCGGATTTTAAGGCTAAACTGGGAGCATAGTAACTCTACTGTTATCATGATTCATTGGGAAGAAAGGAATGGGAACATGAAAGTATTGATGATCAACGGAAGCCCGCGTGCCAACGGCAATACCTATGTGGCATTTCGCGAGATGGAGAAGATTTTTAAAGAAGAGGGAATCGAGACCGAAATCCTTAATATAGGCAATCAGGATATACGAAGCTGTATCGCCTGCGGCGGATGTGCCGAGAAGGGCAGATGTGTATTTGATGACATCGTCAATGAGGTTGCACCGAAGTTCGAGGCGTGCGACGGTTTGGTTGTAGGAAGCCCGGTATATTACGCTTCAGCCAATGCGACACTTGTCGCATTACTGACCAGACTTTTCTACAGCACACACTTCGACAAGACGATGAAAGTCGGGGCAGCAGTGGTGTCGGCGCGCAGAGGCGGTCTGTCCTCCACCTTCGATGAGCTGAACAAGTTCTTTACGATCTCCGGCATGCCGGTGGCGTCCGGGCAGTACTGGAACAGCATTCACGGCGCGGCACCCGGCGAGGCCGAGCAGGATGCGGAGGGGTTACAGATCATGCGCACGCTGGCGAGGAACATGGCATTCCTCATGAAGAGTATCGCTCTCGGAAAGGATGCGTACGGCATACCGGAGAGAGAGCCGTTCGAGAGGACGAACTTTATCAGATAGCTTTATAGTAACTATTCAGAACCCCATTCGCAAAATCGCTGCTTTGCAGCTTTCCTTTTGCT
>JAFLTD010000086.1 GCA_022510625.1 Lachnospiraceae bacterium | reverse complement strand
TCATTCCCTGCTCCGATAATAATCTGTTCCGGCTCACAGTTCACACCGCGCGATCCGTGCAGATACCGACATATCGTCGTTCTAAGCTTCAGATCTCCCTGCGGTTCACCCAGCGAAAACATTTTACTATTGGCATCTACAAGAATATTTTTGGTTATCTTCTTCCATGTTGCATACGGGAAATACCGCATATCAATTGCGTTGGGCGAGAAGTCGTAACGCTTGGCATTCTGTTCACTCTGCCCGTGCGCTTCCGGTTCCGATATCTCTCCCCGCGGCATCTCGTCTATCGCATACAATTCCTCGAACGTGCTGACAAAATACCCTTTTCTTGCCCTCGCCTCAAGATACCCTTCCGAGACCAGCTGCTCATATGCCATATCCACCGTTGTCCTTGACACCTGCAGATACTCTGCCAGGAAACGCGCCGATGGTAATTTCTCGTTTTGCAACAAGCGCCCGGCCCTGATCTCGTCCCTTATAAACTCATAGATCTGCTCGTACAGTGTTTTATCGCTTTCCGGATGTAACTGAATATGAATCGGTAATTCTTTCATTTATTCCGTGGCCGTCGTCTATTTCTTGGCGGCGTTCTTTTCCTTGATCTTCTTCATCAACATTTCTTTGACATCTCTCGCCTTATCCTTCATACGGGGATTCGCCGCATTGGACTGCAGAATACCCGTGATCAGACGGCTTGACAGATCATACTGTTCAAAGCGCATCGCCGTCACTGCAATCACATAGTCCACCGTGGGCTCGTCCATACCGCACATCGGGAACGGTTCGGTCTGCCTTGCCGCCAAAAAGCCTTCCAGCGCATTGCGCAGGAATTCGTTTTCCTCATCCTCGCACTGTTTCTTCTGTGCCTCATAATCCGGCTGGCTCGGGTCGAGATGTTCAGCCTTACCGCGCAGAAGCCATGCTGTCTTTAAGCAGATATACGCCTTCTCACTGGGTTTTGTCTGCTTGACAATGGCATTTGCAAGTGTCAGTTTATAGCGCTCCAGCGCATCGTCGTATGTATAGATCTCCCGCGTGTCTTGCTGCGGCTTGAACGTCGCGGAAATCTTCTCTTTGATGTTCTTTGCCTGGGGAGATGTCACAAACTTAAAGAATCTGCTCAATGCGGCGTATCCGCAGCGCGGACACATAATAATATCGTATTTCAACAGATCGATCTGTTCGTAGCGCGGCCGAAGATCCATGTCACTGCCCGCCAGCTTCGCCTTGCCGATCTTAACTGTCCTCGCCTTAAAATCCGTGTCACAGATAGGGCATTTAATAGCCTTATCGAACAGAAGATCTTGTTCCTGCACCTTAGCAGGCACTGCCTTGCCATCGGGTCCGACGGCTGTCTTCTCCTCTTTCTTCGGATCCTCATAGAGATTCATAGATTCCAAATTACTTAGGCCAAACTGCTCTAATCCCGACAATAATCCTGACATTGTACATCCTCCCAATCATAGCTTTTGCTGTCGCTATCTTTTATTTTCTCACAAATTTACGATTTCGGCAATACATAAGAACTCTTCAAGGAAACAATTCTGTTAAAGACAAGCGCTTCCGGCTTGGAATCCTTACAGTCCACACAGAAAAATCCTTGTCTGACAAACTGAAAACTGTCATACGCCTGAGCACCCTTCACGGAAGGTTCAATATAACACTCTTTCATGACCGTCAGAGAATTCGGGTTTAAGTTTAAGCTGCCGTCATCATTGTAGACACCCTTCTCCTCATCAATGATGTTCTCATACAGCCTAACCTCCGCCTTGACTGCGTCTGCGGCGGATACCCAGTGAATGGTTCCCTTTACTTTGCGTCCGTCGGGGCTGTTGCCGCCCTTGGAAGCCGGATCGTAAGTACAGTGCACCACCGTCACTTTACCGTCATCGTCTTTCTCATAACTTACACACTTCACGAAATACGCGCCCATCAGACGAACCTCGTTGCCGGGGAACAATCTGAAATATTTCTTAGGCGGTTCTTCCATGAAATCATCCCTGTCTATATACAGTTCCCTTGAAAAAGGAACCTCCCTCGTGCCGAGAGCCTCATTCTCCGGATTGTTGACGATCTGAAGCGTCTCCGTCTGTCCCTCCGGGTAATTGTCTATCACAAGCTTTACCGGATCCAGTGCCGCCATGATGCGGGAACGTTTCATCTTCAAATCTTCCCTGATACAGTACTCCAGCATGGAGTATTCGGCCGAAGAATTTGCCTTCGACACACCGCACAGGTCCACGAACAACCTGATGGATTCCGGCGTGAACCCTCTTCTTCTGAGTGCCGCGATGGACACGAGACGCGGATCGTCCCAACCGTCCACAATGCCGTCCTCCACTAATTTCTTGATATATCTCTTACCGGTGACCACATTGGTCAAATACATCTTTGCAAACTCAATCTGCTTCGGAGGATGAGGGTATTCCAGTTCTTCCACCACCCAGTTGTAGAGCGGTCTGTGATCCTCGAACTCCAATGTACAGATGGAGTGTGTAATACCTTCTATGGCATCCTCTATAGGATGTGCATAATCGTACATCGGGTAGATGCACCACTTATCACCCGTATTCTGATGAGGAAGATGCGCCACACGGTACAGGATCGGATCGCGCATATTAATGTTGGGCGAAGCCATGTCGATCTTCGCGCGCAGGGTTTTCTCCCCATCGGCATACTTGCCCTCTTTCATCTCCTCGAACAGTCTCAGATTCTCTTCCACACTTCTTGCCCTGTTGGGATCGTTGGTGCCCGGCTCCGTCAGCGTGCCGCGATACTCACGTATCTGCTCGGCGGTCAGGTCCGACACGTACGCCTTGCCCTTCTTAATCAGCTTCACCGCGCCCTCATACATCTGCTCAAAATAGTTGGAAGCAAAGAAAAGCCGATCTTCAAAATCCGCTCCGAGCCATCTGACGTCTTCTTTGATGGACTCCACGAACTCGCTCTTTTCCTTGGTCGGGTTGGTATCATCGAAACGCAGATTGAACTTGCCGCCGTACCGGTTTGCAAGTCCCGAATTCAACAGGATACTCTTGGCATGCCCTATATGCAGATAACCGTTGGGTTCCGGCGGAAATCTGGTATTGACGGTATCATAGACCCCCTCCGCCAGATCCTTATCAATGATCTGCTCGATAAAGTTTCTGGATACCACTTCTTTCTCCGTCGATTCCTCTGTTATGATCTTATCATTCTCACTCATAGATACTCCCTGTCATTCTCGTGTCAACTTCCAAGCCGGCGCCGTACCTATCTCGAAAATGCGCCGCCTGACGATATTTTACCACAGACGCGCCAAAATAGAAAGACAAATTTCTCGGCTCTTCGCCATGTTTCCTCACTTTTACCATTGACCGTCCTGCCGTACTCCGGCTGCAATCTCGTTGATCTGCTCCAACGTGTAGAGCGGTAATCTGTTAATCTTCCCGCTGTTGGCAAGATATATTTGTCCGCCTGCACTGTCATAAGCCAGAAAACCGTGCAGATGCGCCAGAATCTCGCCATCCGCCGCCGTGATCAGATAGGCGTCGGTGATTCCCTTAAGAATCGCATAGTCATCGCCCTCTGTATAAGCATACCCTTTCATCAAACTCTCTATCCCCGCATATTTGCCGGAATATACCTCCTCATCCTGTGCCGTGCAAAAGTCTGCTGCATCGGTATCGTCACTGATATTCAGCTCGGTGATCCTGCCGTCCGCATACACGATATAGAGATGTTTTGTCTCCTGCCCTTCGTCGAAGAACATTGTGTCCATATACTGGAAATTGATATAGTCCGGCTGCGAAGGCTCCTGCCCCTGACCGTAGGTATAAAACTCTTTTCCGTCGCGGTAGAAGCGCAGAACATTGGCCTCCTTGTCCGCCACCGCATCGACCCCCGACGTGTCCATTGCCACGATATCGTTATAGCTAAGGCTTCTCTCATACTCGATTTCACGGCATCCGCCCGTCAAATTATTTAGGTCAAGACCATACAATCTGCGGTTGTCCTTAAGAACCAGCCACTGCTCATTCCGGTCATAGCCGACATACTCCATAAACCCGCCGATCTCGTGCGGAACCGATGCCAGGCATTCTCCCGTCTCAGGCTGCAGAAGCAGTATTTTATCGCTTGTCAAAAACGCCAGAGTCTCTTGACCATCATAGTCAATATACTGCATGCCACTGTATCGGGAATCGTCCTCGTAATTCCATATGCGCTCTCCCGTCCCGGTATCGAGCATCTCTATCGCCGCAGTGTAGTCACGGTTGTAATAGCTCAACGCCAGATATGCACCGTCCGAACTTAAAACAGCCTCCCGGTAACTATTGTCACCTTCATAGAACACTTCCGTCCCGACGCCCCTTGCGGTTTTATACACCGTCACCAGCCTGCTGTTGTAGGGCAGTGTCACACAATACCCACTGCCGATTGCGAAATTCTTCACATTGGTGGAGGTACATGCCGGGAATACCATGCCCACCATATCTTCCATACGATCCAGACTCAGATAATGCCAGACGCCGTCCCTGGTAAAAGCCATGAAACTGTCCCCCGCATCGGCATACCATAATTCGGTGACCTCCACACCGAGAGCAAAAATATCGATATAGCTGCCGTCCTCCTTATTCAACACAGCCACATCGCTGTAGCCGGCGCAGAGCAGATAATCGCCGTAGTCACCCTGCCCGAAGGCAATATCGTAGAGCCATCCGCCGCGCCGCTCATAAGTCCAGAGCGGCGTACCGTCACCATGTATATCGTACGCCTGCAGGCGTCCTTCCATCCCCTGCACAATGTGCACAGGATCCGTCTCGCTGCTGCGGTCGCTGACGATGTAGAACCTGTCTTCATTAAACCGAAGTGTCTCCACATGTCCGTATTCAACGGGATACACATTGAGCAACTCACCGCTTAACGCATCATAAACCACAGCCGCTTTCCGTGCTTCCCCTGCCGGGTCAGAAGGCAGTTCCAACGAGACCGCCCAATATCTCTCGTCCTCGCTGCACACAGCGTCAAACAGAGGATCGGCTGTCGAACCGTCTATATCCCACTGCTCTTCGTAGAGAGTATGTCCGTCCGCACAGTCGATGGCGCGATACCCCTCCTCTGTCAGCACAATCGCCCGCTGTGTTTCCTGCATCACGATAACACCCTCATAATATGCAAAAAGTGAGTCGGAAACGGGAACACGGTAAGCTTCCTCTGCACTGCCTCCCGACAGATCATACACCACCAGATTATCATCCACGGGGCAGAGCACGCGGTCCTCCCCGATAAAAGCAATTTTGTTATCCTCTACCAAAGTAATACCGTCATATACCACGTCCAGCACGATCCGAGTCTGAATGTCCCCCGGCTGCCATACGACAATCTGCCCCGAAGCGTCAGCCGTCAGTACCCTGCTGCCCTCCGGCGACAGTTTCATAGTCCTGACCACAGTGTCCGCCTCCAAGATTCGATCCGGCAGAATCTGCTGGCCGTTCTCATATAAGTACAGACTGTCCGTCAGCGCGTATACCGCCTGGGCCGGATAATCCACTCCCTCTTCGATGCCGTCACCGTCGGACAGGTCAAGGAGTGCATCCTGTGCCGTGGCGATCGCCCTCATGCGGTCGCCCTCTTCCAAGTAGGCAACTGCCTCCTTTGATCTGGAAATCGCCGTATTCCTCTTGGCTTCCCGGTACTGTTTCTCAATCTCCTGTGCCTGCACAGCAATCTCGTCCGACTGTTCCCTAATCTGTGCATTTTGTTCCTTGATCTGTGTATTCTGATGCTGTATCCGAAGCGCCATGGTTGTACTGACAATGCCGAAAAGTAGGCATGCCGTACTTATTGACACGGATGTCATAATAATTTTTCGCATGCGCTGTTCTTTGTGCCGCTGCTTCAGATCGTCGTAGTTGCAGTCGAACATGGGCGCGACAAGGCGCAGCAGTTCGCTCTTGATCTTACGACGCATCTCGTTCCGGTCTGTCCCGCGCACATCCGCCGCCAGCGGTTCTACCGGTATTCTCTTCTTGATGACACTGCCGTCAGCCTGAGTTTCTTCCACTTCCCGATAGAGCAGTTCCTCCGGAAAAGAGGTGTCAGGCTCTCCCTCCACCAGAACCGCCAGCACATGCTCTCTGTCGTGCATCTCGATAAACGTCTCAATCTCCTTGCGGCACCACATTGACTCAGGCAGTCGGGGAGAACAGATCACGATCAGATACTCCGAGTTTTCCAGCGCCTCCGTGATGGGGTCTGCCAGATTCGTCACCAGCGGCAGTTCCTCTTTATCCCGGAAAACGCGCTGAATTTTCGTCTTATTGACCGACATCTTCTGCGCAGCATCGGCACTGTCAATGCCTCCTCCTTCAATCACATCCTCCTGCTTAGTCTCTCCCGCCTGCGCTATTTTGCGCCGCGCCACGTTCCCCGGCAGCTTAAAACTCTCCAGCTGTCTGTGCAGCGTCTCCGCCACGAAACTGTCCGGCTCGGAATGCCTGTAACTGATAAATGCGTCGTATTTTACAATCCTATTGTCCATACCTAGCTCATCTCCACAGAATCATATGTCTTAAAGAAAATATCCCTCTCCACCACGTAAATATCATGCCTGTCGTCGCAGCGCACCGCCAAATAATCTCCCTCTTTGCCGAGCATGTATTTCTCTTCGTCCCAGGCGGTAAAAACTTTGACTCTTCCGGTCAACTCTTTTGCGTGAATGTGAGTTCCGCCGCTTGCTATGCAGACTTTAGCGTAATCCGAAAGCTGCATGACTTCTCCGGTCGCACGGTTATGAATCGTGGGCTCATAGACCATCTTATAACCGGAATGTCTTCCGTCTGCACAGTAATGCTCCTCAGTAACGGTATAACTCTTCTCGAACTTCTCCCTGCGGTTCGGATATACCTCTCCCTTGATGCCGATCATAATGATCAGATCGGATTCCACTGTCATATCCACGTCACCCTCCAGCGTTCGGATGGTGATCGGCGTGCCCACCGGCAGAACATCAACCGCCTCCACATAGCCGAGCGGCACCTGTTTCTTCACGTAGGACTGCATATCGGATATGTCGATCTCGTACTCTTTGGCATAGATGATCTGACAGTGATCAAAGTAGTCGTTTAAGCGCTCACTGAAAAATGCCTCGGAATGCAGAGTCGGATAGGAGTTCTCATACAGTGTCTTGCTGATAAAACCGCCGGCTTTCTCCCTGTGTCCGCCGCCGGATCCCACACCCTCCGCGAGAAACGCGGCAAGCTCGTCCGCCTGTACTTCTTTGATGCAGCTTCTGACGGAGAATTTATAGCCGTCCTTCAAATCATTATAGACAACACAGCTGTCCACTTCCGCAACCTGAATGAGAAAATCACTGATCAATCCCAGAATATTCGGGTCACAGGGCTGTGACCTGATGATGGCATAGCGGTAATCGTCATTGTAGATATACCGTATCATCGCCACACCCGCAATCTCCATCTCCTGCAGAGACAGATTGGCATTTCTGAAACGTGTGATCAGTGTCTTTTCGCACGGCACCGCCTCCCGCATATCCATATCGAGAGGGTTGAAGATCTCGGCAAACTGATTCGTGTCCGTGTAGAGTCCGTAGTACAGTGCAGTTCCCAACTTGCTGTCCTCTATCTTGTATCCTGCCTCCCGCAGCATATTCCACACAAGGGTGGAACAGCTTCCCAGATGCGGGTTGATCTCGGTCTTCTCCACATCATTGATCTCCACCTGGTGATGGTCGATGATCGCCACATCCTCCGCCGGGAGACAAGTCACGTTGCCCGCCCCATACTGGCAGTCAACCGTAATCAGCAGACCGGAAATCTTCGCCTCCGTATACTGACCCGTATACGTCTTGATATCTCCTATGTAGATAATCGGTATATGCAGTTCATCCACCATCAGCAAAAGATTTGATTTCTGTATCTGGTTCCTGCCGGCGTATACCAACTGAACCTCTTTTCCCAGGCTCTGAAAATATGTATACAGGGCAAAACCGGAAGCGATCGCATCCGCATCCGGATTGTCGTGGCATTGGATTGTGATATTCTGATAGTGTTGTAAATCGGCTAGTTTCATTGTAGTCCTCCGCTCTGCTTTATTTTTTCTGTGTATTGTGTATATATTACTCTTCCGCTGCTTCTTCTCCGGATTCTGTTTGATCGAATCCGTACTTCTTTATTAATTCATCATAAACTTCCTTTGAGATGCTTCCGTCTTCCAGCAACTCGTCCAGATGCAGTTTTATAGCCTGCGCCGTCTCCGGATCCTGCACAAGCATATCCTCTATCAGCATCTGCCGCTCTTCCTTTATTTGCTCTTCATACTCCCTGTATTGCTCCTGGCGCTCCTGGCGCTCTTTCCGTTCCTGTTCCTGTCTTTGCCGGTCCATCTGAATGGCGCATCTTGAAAATAACGTCACAACAAAAGCTACGATTGCAACTATCCAACGGAATTTTCTCATACTTACCCTTGTACTTTCCCATTCTGTAGCCTGTTGATAATCGTATGCCGCTTTTACCTTAGACCTCGCATACTCTACCGCCTCGATCTCCTGGCTGTCCGTCAGGTCAATCCCGCGTTCTCTGAGAAGTCCGGTGATCCGATCCAACTGTTCATTCATAAAATCACGCATACTATCGTCAATCTGTTTTAGAACAAAGCAATCACCCAGTGCACGCAGGAATTTGGGCTGTATCACAATCGAACGCATATCGCTCCGCTCAAGAATATCCCTCCAAGACTTGGTCCGAAAATCATCGTCCGCTGCCAATGCCTCTATTTCCCGTATTGCACTATCAATATTGTTATCTGCCGACATCTGTGTACCCTCCGTATGAATCTGTATTTCATCTTTAACGTATCGTGCATCTTCCCATATGAAGAACGCCTTTCACATATAATACCTCTGAAAGAGATAAAAAGTTGCATTCCTCATTTATTTATGGCGAAATATAATCAATTTCTCCTCGGCACACCGCCCTGCTTTACACCGAACTTCTCCCGCATGGCAATCAATCTCCCGATCTGCTCATCGGACAGCTGCTGCTGATTTCCGATCAACTTGTCCGTAATCAGCAGAATCTTCGCATAATACTCCATCGACTCCAGACAATAGTACGCACTGTAAGGTTCTTCCGCCCACGTCACAGCGCCGTGGTTGGCAAGCAACACTCCGTTGTGGGTATGACAGTAAGGTGCGATCACTTCAGGCACCGCCTCCGTCCCCAATTCCGCGTAGGGTGCAATCGGCACGTCCCCCAGCGTAATCACGGCTTCCGCCAAAATCGGACTGTCAAGCGGAATCCCCGCCACCGCAAAACTCGTACAGATGGGCGGGTGCGCGTGACAGACGCTTCTTAAGGCTTCATTCTCCCGATATGCCCGCAGGTGCATCTTAAGCTCGGATGACGGCTTATATGTACCCTCTAATATGTTGCCATCCAAATCTACCTTGACGAGCATCTTCTTTTTCATGTATCCCTTGGAGACTCCCGTGGGGGTAGCCCACACCTCATTCTTGCCGGTCCGCACGGAGATATTGCCGTCGTTTGCCGCCACAAAACCTCTGACATACATCCGTTGCCCAATATCAATGATTGCTTTCTTTGCTTCTTTTTCCGAGATATAACTCATACACACCTCTCCCTGAAACACACTCTACCATTCTTTAATCTATTGTCAGTTTCACAGCTTTTTGTTTTCCTCCGATGCCTTCCTCTCAAAAAGCTTCCTGAAAGATTCCTCATAAGGCGCCCTCATCACGCCGTACTCCGTCACGATACCCGTAATCAAATCATGATCCGTCACATCAAATGCAGGGTTAAACACCTTGACACCCGCAGGCGCCATAGGCTTCTCATACCACATATCCGTCACCTCATGGGCGGGACGCTGCTCGATCGTAATATCCGCGCCCGTGGGCGTGTTCATATCTATGGTCGAGGTAGGCGCACACACATAGAAAGGCACATTGTAACGCTTCGCCACCGTGGCTACTACGGACGTGCCGATCTTGTTGGCGGTATCGCCGTTAGCCGCCACTCGGTCGCATCCCACGAACACCGCATTGACCCAGCCGTTTCGCATGACAGTGGCGGACATATTATCGCAGATTAACGTCACATCCACGCCGGATGCCTGCAATTCATAAGCCGTCAACCTCGCTCCCTGTAAGAGCGGCCTTGTCTCATCCGCAAAGACCCGGAAATTGTATCCCCTCTCCTGCCCCAAGTAGATAGGTGCCGTGGCTGTGCCATACTTACAAGTTGCAAGCTGTCCCGCATTACAGTGGGTCAAAATACCGTCACCGGGCTTTACAAGCGTAAGTCCGTGCTCCCCGATTGCCTTGCACACCCGAATATCCTCTTCTTTTATGGCAATAGCCGCCTCCTTTAATCTCTGCTTGATTTCTGATACAGGCAAGTCCTTATTGTCCACGCATACCTGCTCCATCCTGTTAAGCGCCCATGACAGATTGACCGCCGTGGGTCTGGCAGAATTCAGATACTCCTTCTGCCTGCAGAACTCCCGGTAGAATGTATCATAATCCTGCGCCTCTATTCCTTTTGCCAGCAGATAGATGCCGAAAGCCGCCGCTACACCGATTGCCGGTGCGCCGCGCACTTTGAGCAGATAGATGGCATCCCAGATTTCCTGCGCCGTATGCAAATTGACTAATTTGGTCGATGACGGTAATTTCGTCTGATCAAGAATCACCAGCGCATTGTTCTCATCGTCCAACGCTACCGTCTCGTACGCCATGATATTTTTGTCTTGTGTTGTGTTGCTCATATTGATCTCCCTTTTCAAAAGTGTTCCTACGATGAACCGAAATTTGACTGCTAATAGATTATTTGATTGCAACAATAACTGAAAACTTTTGATAAGAATAAACGCATTTAACTACTTTGAATTTGCATTTATAGAGCATATCTATTTCTTGTTCTACAGAACATTCACGGTCTAATTTTTTTCGTTCTTTCCATAACTTAATATCATGTTCTGTTAATCCGCTATTGGCTAATTGACTTTCCCAATAAGAGTTAAACCAATAATTCATTTCTGGTTGTCCTGCACAAAACTGGTCATAATTTACAAGCAAGCCTCCGCTTGGTAGCAAATTATAAATTCGTGCAAACAGAGTCTTCTTATCTTCATCCTCTAAATGATGAATGGATAAAGCTGATGCAACAACATCAAATTTGCCGCTCGGTAATTCATTCGTGTAATTCAATACCTGATAAGTCACATTATCCATACCGGAAAACCGTTTGTGTGCAATATCTAACATTTCATCCGCTATATCTACAAGAACAAATTTTGTTGCAGGGTAATGCTGAATCCAAAACTGTGATAGTAACCCTGTTCCTGCACCCAAGTCTAATACCCTTTCAGGTGGCTTAATATTATGAACAATAAAACTCGTTGTGCCAGCATAAAAATCATCAAAGCATGGCAAAAACTTCCTTCGATTCTTATCATATTCATTTGCAACAAGGTTAAATTGTTTTTCTATATCCATTATGAGATGCCTCTTTCCCTATCAAACTTCGATTTATTTCGCTCTGTGTATCATTATTCATCAGTATCTACATCCATCAGATTAGGCACATCCGCACAAACAGCACATTCAACCTTTGGTTTGCCTGTAAAAATTTGTAACTCCTTTTCCTCTTTTGTACCAATCGCTT
>JAFLTD010000085.1 GCA_022510625.1 Lachnospiraceae bacterium | reverse complement strand
GACACCGGAACAGCAGGAAGACGTTATCTCTCGTACGTTCCATGAGTCAATGTAATTAAATGCAATACAAAAACCCCGACCGATACCGGTCGGGGTTTCTTTTTATTCTTATTAATTTTAGCCCTTTCACTATTCTTGCTTCTTGCCATTTTCCTCTTCTTGGTTTCTGCTTTACTCCTCTTCTTCGCTATTCTCAATTCTCTGAAATTCGAGTAAATCTCCCGGCTGACAGTCCAGCACATCACAGATGGCATCCAGTGTGGAAAACCTGATCGCACTGACCTTTCCCGTTTTGATATTGGAAAGATTCACGTTGGCGATTCCCACCTTCTGTGCCAACTCATTTAAAGATATTTTTCTGTCCGCCATCATCCTGTCCAGTCTCAATATAATCGCCATATGAATATCACACCTTTCTCTCTGCCGGCAATGGTTGAATCATATACACAGCCTATATGCAAATTACTTCTCCTACAACGTCTCATCCGACTGTTTTTGCAATTCACATCCATATTCAAAAATGCAAAACGCACACCACAGAGAAAATCCGATCAACGCCCCAATCAAAAGACTGCTATTAAGAGAAAGCACTGTTATAATTACAAATGCAACCTTCATGTTTTTGACAATAGACAGCTGGAACGGGGAATAACCTTCTTTAATTTCCTTAAATACTTTACTTATATAGTGCATCAATACGGACAGTATGGCTAAAAACACTCCCACGGTTATCACATAGACCCCTAATGTTATCCCAAAATCATCCGATCGTGATATCAGCCTATTGCCAACTCCTAACAGCATTCCCATATCATCAAGCTCGGGCAGAGACTCTCCTGCCTGCAATGCTTTGGATAATTCTTCATTAATACGATCATTTAAACCAACAAGCAAAACACCTGTTATAAATGCCAGTATCGCCATACCAATACAAAAAATCTTACATATTCTTGCTATGATCAATGCCACATTACTGCTCTTTCGAATTTTGTCCATATCTGTATTCATGTACAATCCTCCTGTTATTAAATATAGTGTGCTGCACATGATAAGTATAACCCTGTACTTTATGTTTGTCAATATATATTTAATGTTTATCATTAAATATATAATATATATCATTAATATCGCGAGTCGCCAGCCCGGAGTTGAGGAATCGTGGTGAATAGTTAGATAGTCATGAACATATAGAATCACCCGCCCATTCAATTTTTTCAGAATTGAACAGCCGGGTGGAATATAGTTATTTCAAGAAATCATACTGTGACATATACAACTGGTAATAATCACCCTTCTTCTCCAACAGCTCTTCATGGGAACCGATCTCCCGAATGCCACCGTGGTCCACATACATGATAAAGTCGGCATTCTTGATGGTGGAGAGCCTGTGGGCAATGATGAAGGATGTACGCCCCTCCAAAAGTCTGGCAAGACCCTGCTGAAGCAATATCTCCGTCTCCGTATCAATGCTTGACGTAGCTTCATCCAGAATCAGAATACGTGGATCCGACAAAAGCGCTCTCGCAAAAGATATCAACTGTCTCTGCCCGGCGGAAAGCCTGCTGCCGCGCTCGTTGACCTGCGTGTAATACCCATCCTCCATCTCCATGATAAAGTCATGGGCGCAGACTGTCTTTGCAGCCCGGATTACAGCGTCATCCGGCACCTCGTCATTTCCGTAACGTATGTTATCCATAATAGTGCCCGAGAAAATAAAGCTGTCCTGCATCATAACGCCCATCTGCCTTCTCAGGGAACGTATCGTCACGTCCTCAATATTAATCCCGTCTATCAGGACCTCACCGCTGTCCACATTATAGAACCGGCTGAGCAGATTGACGATTGTTGTCTTGCCCGCTCCGGTAGGTCCTACGATAGCTGCCGTCTGTCCCTTATTGACGACGAAATTAATCTTCTTTAAAATCTCTATTCCGTCCTCATAGCTGAATGTAACATCCTTAAATTCAACCTTACCCACAATCTGCGGCATCTCATATGCCCCCGGTTTATCCTTTACCAGCACCGGCTCATCAATCGTCTCAAATATACGCTCCAGATAGGAAATCGCCGTCAGCACGGAATTGTAAAAAGAAGCAAGCGTGTTGATAGGCTGCCAGAATCTTCCGATATAAGCCGTAAAAGCAATGAGCACACCCACCGTGATGCCGGAACCTGCCTGACTCATCCACGCGATACCTAACACATAGATGAAGGAAGTGGTAATCGCGCTTATGATATCCACCGAAGGGAACATCACAAAATTGAACTTGACCGCCCGCATCCATGCCTCTCTGTAACCGCCGCTCAGCCTGTTGAAGATGCCGCTGTTCTCCTTTTCCCTGACAAAGGACTGCGTCACTCTGATGCCGTTGATACTCTCCGCGATATAAGCATTCAAGTTAGACTGCTTGTTACTCTGAATCTGCCATGCCCTTCTCTGCCTTCTTTTCAAAAAAATCACGACTGCCGACAGCATAGGCAGACCGCACAGACAGACGAGCGTCAACCGGACATTGATACTGAGCATGAAGAACAAAATAAAGAACAGGTTACACAAATCCGTTATCGTGTTAATAATACCGTTGCTCAACAGGTCGCTCAGACTGTTTACGTAATTTACTACCCTAACCTGTATCTTGCCGTGAGGACGTTCATCATAATAGGAAAAAGGCAATTCCTGCAGATGCACGAATATATCGTAACGTATGTTATGTATAATACTCTGCCCAATTCGGGTCATCAGTGTGATCTTAATCCGCAGACTGACACAGGTATACAGGGCAATCAGCATGGTCAGCCCCGCATAAGTCCATATGCCGCGCATGTCCTTCTGCGGTATACACACATCCATGACCGTCATAAAGAAACGCGGAATGAGCATCCCAAGTGCAGAGGCCGAAAGCATCAGAAATAAGACTGCCGCCATCTGTTTCTTGTAAGGAGCAATATATCCCGCTAACCGCTTTAATTGATTGATATCAAATTTGTCTTCCAATATCTCGTCAACATCGTACTTATTTCTCGCCATTGTGACAACCAATCCCTTCTTTCGTAGTGATACCCCTGTAACGATTCTCCGGAATTCGCAGTTATGCGTCTACGCCGTTTTCTCTGAAATCTCCGTACTGATGGCGGAAAGCCGCCTCATAATAACCGCCTGCCTTTGATAACTCCTCATGTGTTCCCTGTTCAACGATTCTTCCTTTATCCATAACCAAAATCAAATCAGCGTCTTTGATAGAAGAGATTCTGTAGGCAATAATAAAAATCGTACACTCCCTCTGAATGTTCTTTAACTGCTGTTGGATATAACTCTCAGTTTCCATATCTACCGCGGAAGTGGTATCATCCAGAATCAGAATCGCCGGATCTTTTAAAAGTGCCCTTGCCAGCGAAATTCTCTGCTTCTGACCTCCGGAAAGTCCCACGCCTCTCTCACCCACGATCGTGTCGTAACCATCCGGCATCTCCTGAATGAACAGATTGGCATCCGCCATCTTGGCTGCCTGTTTTACCTGCTCAAAGCTGCAATCAGGGCGCCCGTAAGCAATATTTCCCTCTATGGTATCCGAGAACAGGAAAACATCCTGCATTGCCATGCCGATATTGTCCCGAAGCTCATACAAATCCAAATCCTTTACGTTGATACCGTCCACCAGCACTTCCCCTGAAGTGACATCATAGAACCGGCATAACAAATTCATAATCGTGGATTTCCCGGAACCCGTAGATCCTATGATTCCCACCGTCTGTCCACGCTTTACCTTAAAGTTGATATCCGATATGATATCTGCATCCTCCGCATGATAGCACACGTTCACAAACTCCACGTCCCCGTCCATTCGCTTGTGTTCCACCGGTTTCCCCGGCATCATGACTTCCGGCTCCTGCTTATATGTATTGTAGATTTTCTCTGCAGATGTCGTAAAACGATGAATATCATTGATCCACCAGCCGGCCATTCTGAGCGGCGCTGTCAGCATCCAGAGGTAACCGTTGACGGTGACAAGATTTCCCATGGTAATATCGCCCCGGATTACCATGTATCCGCCATAGACCATCAGTACGACTGTCAGGATGTTGGACAGAAACTCAAACACAGGAATATATTTCTTCCAGGTCGCGGATGCTCTCAACTCTGCGTCACGATATCCGTCATTCTCCCGATTAAACTTCTCAATCTCATAATCTTCTCTGGCAAATGCCTTTACCACTCTGTTGCCGCTGATATTCTCCTGTACAAACGTATTTAACGAGGAAAACTGCTGCCTGATCAGCTGGAAAGCCGGCCGTACCTTACTGGACTGCTTGTAGGTAGTAAGCGCCGTAAATGGCAGCACTATCAGCATGCAAAGCGCAAGCTTCACATTCACTGTGAAGATCATCAGAAGTGCAAAAGACAGCAACAATATATTTTCATACACCGCATAGATGACATATGCAATAAAATGGCGAATCGCATCCATATCGCCCGTCTGTCTGGACATTAAATCTCCTGTGCGGTTCTTGTTGTAGAAATTAAAGTCCTCCTGCAGAAGTTTTCGATACACGGTATCCCTCATGTTATACAGAACACCCTGTGAACAAATCTCAAACATCATCTGCGAACTGTAACGCAAGATACCCTTGACCAGAGTCAAACTGAGAAGGCACGCTATCATGATGGGCAACAGCTCCGTAATCCCGTTGCCGATTACGTCATCCACAATAACGCCTGATATGTACGGACTGACAATTGTGAGCGCCGCAATACCGGTGGTCATCAGCAGGCCCGCAGCCATCTTCATTTTGTATTCTTTTAAAAACGAATATACCCATTTAACCGGTGTCATAAAAATCTCCTCATTACTATCCTGCAGTCACGCTTGTAAACGAACTTGCTCGTTTTTTTATTATGAAATATTTCTTCTTACCTTTTCTATAATAGAAGTGTTTAAAAATAGAACAAATCTATTATCTATCGTATCTTAACACATCCTCTGCAAGTTTCCAACAGTTCCGTACCGGTTGCTCAAAACCATTGTTTTTCTTGTTAAAAGAGGCTATACTATACTTAATGGATGAAACAGAAGTTATCCGCAAAATAAAATAGGACAAAAGGAAATAGAATTATGCAAGGAAGAATACATTCTCTTGAAAGTTTCGGCACGGTAGACGGTCCGGGAACCCGCTTTGTGGTATTTGTGCAGGGTTGCCCTATGCGTTGTGCTTATTGTCACAATCCCGATACGTGGGAAATGAATGCAGGTACTCTCATGGAACCGGAAGAAATATTCGAACAGTACAAGCGCAATCAAGACTTTTACAAGAGCGGCGGTATCACCGTGACCGGCGGAGAACCCTTGATGCAAGTGGATTTTCTGATCGATCTGTTTACAATTGCCAAAGAGCACAATGTGCATACATGTATCGACACTTCCGGGATAGCTTACAAGAAAAATGCCAATCCGGAGTGGCTTGCCAAATTGGATAAACTGATGGAATTAACCGATCTGGTCATGTTGGATATCAAGCATATTGACCCTGAGAAACATAAGGAACTGACTTCCCAGCCTAATGACGGCATTCTCGCTTTTGCCGAGTATTTGAATGAGAAACATGTAGATATGTGGATACGCCATGTCATTGTTCCGGGCATCACCGACGATGACGAGTATCTGTATAAGCTCGGCTACTTTATCGGCGCCTTTACCAATCTGAAAGCACTGGACACACTTCCTTACCACACCATGGGCAAGCCCAAGTACGAGAAACTGGGCATGGCATACAAGCTGGACGGCATAGAGCCGATGGATAAGAACAAACTGATCGATAAGAAGAACGTCATCCTCGATGGCATCCGCAAGCGCCGCGAAGAACTCGGCACACTCACATCCGCAAACGAGACCATGTAGATAAAAGGGTCAAAAAGATTATTTACCCTTGTATATTAGCCTCTTTTATATTAAAATAGAAACATGGCAAATTGATATAATTTTATCAATTACGCACAGTCTTACAACATAAGGAGGATAACGGTTATGGCATATGTAATTAGTGACGCTTGTGTATCCTGCGGCGCTTGCGAGGGTCAGTGTCCTGTCGGCGCAATCAGCATGGGCAGCGGCAAATTTGAGATTGATCCCAGCAAATGCATCGACTGCGGTTCCTGCGCAGGTGTTTGCCCTACTGGTTCCATCTCAGAGGGTTAATTGTTACGAATGCAGAGAATAGAATGAAAGAATCGCCTGACCGCGGTTCTTTCATTTTTTGTCTCTTGTACTTACTGTTTAGGGTTTTTTCTGACGATTCCCAACTTATCTTTCGGTTTATGGCGTTCCCTGATCATTTCGTCTATCTTGCGATAATGTTCTTCCTCCTTTTTCCAATGTTCCTCATCCCGTTCTTCCTGCATTCGGAATTGATAGTCCAGCTCTTTCAAGATACTGTCCTTCACTTCCGTGCACAATTCACGATTGGCAGACCTGACCGCCTCCGTAATCATATGCTGCAGCAGATATTGCAGCCGCGCCGCCTTCTGATTCTTGTCCATATCTGTCTGCTCCGGATTCGACTGCACCAAATCTTTCTTGTCGCTTGACAGTGCCACAACATATTTGTGTGTTTTATTCATCAGCATTTCTTCTTTCTCTCTCGTTTTCTCCTCTACACGATCTTTTACCATGTCCATAAGCTTGTCCCTCCGCGTTTCCGTTTTGTTGCCCTCCTCCTGACTTTCCGACGTTTTAAACAGAACCGTGCGAATCGCCTTTAGCTGCAATCCCTGTTCCTTGAGTGACTTAATCTCCTGCAGCTGTCTGATGTTCTGATCGGTGTAATAACGATGTCCCATTTCGTTGCGCTTGATCGGAAGCTGTAATTCATCTTCCCAGTATCGCAGCACATGGCTCTCCACCTGCACTTTCTTGGCGGCTTCCGATATGTAGTATATTGTTTTTTGTTCCATACGCCTTTCCTCCCCAAAGAATCTGAAAAATAAAAGAGACATTCCCTCCCGGGATTGTCTCTTTTGTACAGTTATGTATTTTCTGATGTGCATTACTATTTCTGCAGATTGGCAAACTTGGTATAATCCGGCAGCCAGACAAGCTCCACTGTACCAATCGGACCGTTTCTCTGCTTCGCAATGATAATTTCTGCGATGCCTTTCCGCTCTGTATCTTTGTTATAATAATCATCTCTGTAAATAAACATTACCACGTCGGCATCCTGCTCAATCGCACCGGACTCACGTAAATCCGACAGCATCGGTCTGTGATCGGGTCTTTGCTCCACCGCACGGCTAAGCTGGGACAATGCAATCACGGGTACACGAAGTTCCCTGGCCAACGCTTTCAAAGAACGGGAAATGTCGGATATTTCCTGCTGTCTGGAATCCGTCGATCTGCCACTCCCTGACATTAATTGCAGATAATCGATAATGATCATCTCCAGATTATGCTCCAACTTATATTTACGGCATTTTGACCGCAGTTCCGAGATACTGATGCCGGGGGTATCGTCGATGATCAGATTGGACTTACCTATCACTCCCGCACTCTCAATCAGCTTCTCCCATTCCGCATCGGACAGATTACCGGTACGCAGATGCTGTGAATCCACCTTGGACTCCATGGAGAAGAGACGGTTGACTAACTGCTCCTTGGACATCTCCAAACTGAAGATAGCCACTGTTTTATCTTGCTTAAACGCCACATATTGGGCCACGTTCAACACGAATGCGGTTTTACCCATAGATGGCCTTGCCGCCACAAGAATAAGGTCCGAGGGCTGCATCCCTGCCGTCTTATAGTCCAGATCAAGAAATCCCGTGGCAACGCCGGTCACATTGCCTTTATTATGGGAAGCTTTCTCAATGGTATCCATCGCATCCATGACAATCTGTCTGATCGGCACAAAATCTTCCGTATTTCTGCGCTGTATCAGATCGAAAACGCGCTTTTCCGTATCAGACAATATATCTTCCAGACTGTCCTTACCAACATAACATGTATTGGCAATCTCTTCGTTCAGACGAATCAACCTGCGCAAGGTGGCTTTCTCTGCTACAATATTCGCATAGTATTTCACGTTCGCCGAAGTAGGAACTGCCGTGATCAAGTCACGAATAAATTCCAGACTGCTCACTTCCGGAGGAACATCTTTCTCTTTCAGCCGATCTCCCAGAGTGACCAGATCCACCGGTCTTCCCTCATCGTTTAACTCCACCATGGTGTCAAAGAGCACCCCGTACTGCTTGTTATAAAAATCCTCCGCGAGAACGATCTCCGATGCAACCACGATCGCCTCTCTGTCCATAATCATTGAACCGATGACAGACTGTTCCGCTTCCATACTGTGCGGCAATATTCTTTTCAGTAACGCTTCCTCCAAAGTCTGTCACCTGCCCTTACTGATCTTCCACTACCTTTACTTTCAGTTTGCCGGTCACCTTGGTGTGAAGCTTGATACTCACCTCATAGACACCCAGTGCCTTGATTGCCTCCGGCAGTTGAATCTTCTTTTTATCCAGTTCCAAAGCACACTGCTGTTTTGCAGCCGCTGCAATTTCCTTGGATGAAATGGACCCAAAGGCTTTGCCGCCCTCGCCGGATTTCATTTTGAGAACCACTTCTTTCGTTTCCAACAATGCCGCCATCTTCTGTGCTTCTTCCAACTGCTCCTGCGCGATCTTCTCCGCGTTTGCCTTCTGTAATTTCAAATCATTCATATTGGCAGTGTTTGCTTCCACTCCCAATTTCTTGGGCAAAACGTAATTTCTCGCATATCCGTCACTCACGTTAACAATTTCGCCCTTTTTGCCCAGTGATTTAACATCTTCCAACAAAATAACCTTCATGTCGATTCCTCACTTTCCATGCGCTTATACGATTCCGCAGACCGCACGGATACCTGTATCTGTTATGCTTCCAATTCGCCTTCTTCTATCATTGTGTCCAGCGTTCTCTTGATTGCCACAATACCTTCCTCAATAGAACCGCTCTCAATCTGGGCGCCCGCAATGTTTAAGTGACCGCCGCCGCCCATTCGCTCCATGATGACCTGAACATTGACCTCGTCGATGGAACGAGCACTGATATAAATGATGCCGTTGTACGGCGTCAGTATGAAACTTGCTTTGATACCTTTGATATTCAACAGCTCATTGGCAGCCTGCGCGCCCACCACGGTGGGACTTGCCACATCCTCCCCGGTACAGACGGAGATGGCAAATGCATCCCTGTAAATCTCTGCCTGACTGACGGCATCCGCCTTCGCCTTATACTCCGCCGCATCGTCTCTGAAAAGTTTTCTGACACGGGTTACGTCCGCACCGTTCCTTCGCAGGAATGCGGCCGCCTCAAAGGTCCTGACACCGGTCTTAGTCATAAAGTTGTTCGTATCTATCATGATTCCGGAATACATACAGTCCGCTTCTTCCGGTCGCAGTCTCAAATTATCACTGATATACTGCAGAATCTCCGATACCATCTCGCAGGCCGAGGATGCGTATGCCTCAATATACGACAACGTTGCATTCTCGATGATCTCCGCGCCCTGTCTGTGATGATCCAGAACGACCACGGATTTACACCGCTTCAAGAGTTCCGGACATTCGGTAATGCTCGGCTTATTGACATCCACCACTACCAGTACCGCATTGCTTCCAACCATCTCAAGCGCCTGCGCGTTGTTGATGATCATGTCATCTTCGTACTCGTCATTGTTCTGGAACATCTCCACCATAGGCTGCATGGAGGCAGTCACATCATTCAGTATGATATGTGCCTTCTTAGCCAGTGCTTTCGCAACCCTGTAGATTCCGACAGATGCACCGAAGCTGTCCACATCGCCCAAGCGATGACCCATGACATACACTTCATCCTTGACGGTGATGATCTCTTTCAGCGCCTGCGCTTTCACTCTCGCTTTCACGCGGGTACTCTTCTCAACCTGCTGGCTCTTGCCGCCGTAATATGCAACATTCACCGGCATCTTCACAACGGCCTGATCACCGCCGCGGCCAAGTGCAATATCTATCGCGTTGCGCGCAAACTCATAATTCTGCGTGTAACTCAAACCGTCAAGACCCATGCCGATACTGATGGTGACGGCCATCTCATTACCGATGTTGACGGTCTTGACATCCTCCAGCAGATCAAAGCGATTCTCCTGAAGCTGTACCGCGGCCTCCTTGCGCATGATTACAAAATATTTATCTTTCTCCAGTTTCTTACAGATACCGTCCAGTGAAGCAATATACTTGTTAACCTTACGGTCGATCAACGCAATTAACAGAGAACGTCTCACCTCTTCTACGCTCTCCAGCGCCTCCTCGTAATTGTCCAGATAAATCAGCGCCACGGCCAATGACTGGTCGTCCACTTCCTTCAGGGCAATCTTTAATGCCGTCTCGTCAAACAGATACAGGGCGATCAGATAACCGTCATAACCTTTAGCCTCAATGATATCGCTGTTCTCAGCCATCTCCTTTAAAGAAATCTTCTTCAGCTTCGCGACGTAATTACCGGACTCGTACTCCACCTCGAATTCTACTTCATCCTCGCCCTCTACGTCCGGTAGCTTGTCCTTGGTAATTGATGGAAACAGTGAAGTGACAGACTTGCGGTATCCTTTATCCTGATGCACCATTCTCTCAAAGGCTACATTCGTCCAGATGATCTTACCACTGTCATCTAACAATGCATGAGGAAGCTCCAGATCACGCAAAAGTCTTCTCTGAATCTGTCCGTACTGCGTTGCAAAACTCACCAGCTCATTCATAATGATCGGCTTGTTATAGAACAACATGGACAAAATAATAGCAAAATAGAATATCATAAATCCGCTGAGCACCAGTCCCGCTCTGTAATCCATCATGTAGACCAGGACATTCACAGCGATCAATAAAAATCCCAAGTATAAAGAAGACTGCAGATATGTCTTTAATCTTCCTTTTAATTTAACGCTGTTTTTCATAATATCTTCATCCATTTTTTTATGCTAACACAACATCATTAGTATAGCATTTTTTGCAAATTCATGCTACTCCAATATATAGACCCTTTTTTCTATAAAACGACATGATATGGTATGAAAAAACCCGACCGCATCGCGGTCGGGTCCCTAAATAACATCTTAATCCTGAACGTAAGGCATGAGCGCTACATGTCTTGCGCGCTTGATTGCTACTGTCAATGCACGCTGATGCTTAGCGCAGTTACCGGTAATTCTTCTGGGAAGAATCTTACCCCTCTCGGATACATATCTCTTCAGCTTGTTTGTATCCTTGTAATCAATCACATTATCCTTACCGCAGAATACACAAACCTTTTTTCTTCTGCGCATTCCGCCTTTTTTCTTAGCGGGGAAATCCGGCTTATCTGTTTTATTAAATGCCATGGTTTTTGCCTCCTTCTAAAATCAAACAATTAGTTGAACGGCAGTTCCTCATCGATTCCGTCAGGAATATTCATAAAACCGTCTCCGGCTGCTTCCGGCTCCGGTCTGCTCTCGGGAGCAAATCCTCCGTCGCCGTTTCCGGCACTATTCTTGCTCTCAGCAAATTCCTGTTCTTCAACCACAATATCCGTCGTGTACACCCTGACACCATCCTTGTTGGTATAGCTGCCTGTCTGGATGCGTCCCGTGATCGCAATCTTGGTTCCTTTGTGGAAATATTTCTCCGCAAATTCACCTGCTCTTCCAAAAGCGACACAGTTAATAAAGTCAGCGGTCTGATCATCATTGTTACGATTGAATCTGCGATCTACAGCCAAAGTATATCGCGCAACTGCCGTGGCGTTCTCGCCCTGAGAATATCTCACCTCGGGGTCTCTGGTCAAACGCCCCATAAGTATAACTTTGTTCATAAATACCTCTTTCTATTTCTCGT
>JAFLTD010000084.1 GCA_022510625.1 Lachnospiraceae bacterium | reverse complement strand
TTCACCATGGCTGTGCTCCTATCCCAGAAGAAGCAAAATGGGTTCAGGCGAAAGAGGTAAAAGATATTTCCGGTTTGACACACGGTGTAGGCTGGTGTGCTCCTCAGCAGGGTGCATGTAAGCTGACGCTGAATGTTAAAGAAGGTATTATTCAGGAAGCCCTCGTTGAGACGATCGGATGTTCCGGTATGACACATTCCGCAGCTATGGCATCAGAGATTTTACCCGGATTGACAGTTATGGAAGCGTTGAATACCGACCTTGTATGCGATGCTATCAATACAGCGATGAGAGAGTTGTTCTTACAGATCGTATACGGTCGTACACAGTCTGCTTTCTCCGAGGAAGGGCTTCCGGTAGGCGCGGGTCTTGAAGATTTAGGTAAAGGTTTGAGAAGTCAGGTTGGTACTATGTACGGTACCCTCAAGAAAGGTCCTCGTTACCTTGAAATGGCTGAAGGTTATGTAACAGGTATTGCGTTGGATGCCAATGATGAGATTATCGGATACAAGTTCGTAAGTCTTGGTAAAATGACAGATTTCATCAAGAAAGGCGATGATCCGAACACAGCATACGAGAAAGCATGCGGACAGTACGGACGCGTTGATGATGCTGTTAAGATTATTGACCCCAGATGTGAGTAAGGAGGAATAGGATAAAATGGCTTTATTTGAATCATATGAAAGAAGAATTGACAAGATCAATTCCGTTTTGAATAGTTATGGCATTTCTTCCATCGAAGAAGCTGAGAAAATTACAAAAGATGCCGGCTTAGATGTATATGAGCAGGTTAAGAAAATCCAGCCGATCTGTTTTGAGAATGCTTGTTGGGCTTACACGGTAGGCGCAGCAATCGCTATCAAGAAAGGCTGCAAGAAGGCTGCAGACGCGGCTGCTGCAATCGGTGAAGGACTTCAGGCATTCTGTATTCCCGGATCGGTTGCGGATACTCGTAAAGTAGGTCTTGGACACGGCAATCTGGGCAAGATGTTGTTGGAGGAAGAGACAGACTGTTTCGCGTTCCTGGCAGGACATGAGTCATTTGCAGCTGCAGAGGGTGCGATCGGTATCGCTGAGAAGGCTAACAAGGTTCGTCAGAAACCGCTCCGTGTTATCTTGAACGGTCTCGGTAAAGACGCTGCGAAGATTATCTCCAGAATCAACGGATTCACATTTGTTGAGACAGAGTATGATCCCTATACAAACGAAGTGAAAGAGATTGAGAGAATCGCTTACTCTGACGGACTTCGTTCCAAAGTAAACTGCTACGGTGCCAATTCCGTTCCGGAAGGCGTTGCGATCATGTGGAAAGAGAATGTAGATGTTTCCATTACCGGTAACTCTACGAATCCTACAAGATTCCAGCATCCGGTAGCAGGTACATATAAGAAAGAGAGAACAGAAGCAGGCAAGAAATACTTCTCCGTTGCCTCCGGCGGCGGTACGGGCCGTACACTGCATCCCGACAATATGGCAGCAGGTCCTGCTTCCTACGGTTTCACGGATACATTAGGCCGTATGCACTCTGATGCACAGTTTGCAGGTTCCTCATCCGTTCCTGCCCATGTTGAGATGATGGGTCTGATCGGTATGGGTAACAACCCGATGGTAGGCGCTACCGTTGCAGTGGCAGTGTCTATCGAGGAAGCAGCGAAGGCTGGCAAATTCTAATACAGTGTTATGGTAAATATTGGCTGCCGTAGTCCACAGTGATTGCGGCAGTCTTTCTTTACAAAGTGTACGGGAGGGGCTGTATGAGTCAATCTATCGAAGAATACAAGGGAGAGAAAGTGTTGACTGATTTGACCGCAAGACTGATGCCGCCGAATGATAATTATCCGGACTGTATGTGTAAGTTGTTACTGACCAAGCAGCATTTGTATGTATTGGAGGATAATTTTGACGGCACATTTGCGGAGCACTTTGTGTTCCCCATTGGGCAGATTTTGAAATTGGAAGAAAAAACGTTTGGGAAAACGACGGCCAAGCGTACCGGAATAACGGCGTTTTTATTGGCACTGCTTAGTCTGGGAGGTGCAATCATATCTGCGGGCAGAAATAACATGTCATCAGATTCTTTGTTGACGATCACTTATACTGATGGAATGGGCGGCTCTAAAGGGTTATGTTTTCATGAGTTAGAGAGTCGGGCCACGGTGATGGAGTCTATTTTCAAACAATTGAAAGAGAATCCATAGACCGGTATGCAGTAAAAGAGAAAATGCAATAACGTTACCTGACAATTGTGATCAATCTAAATTCAGATTATTCGGAGACATACATGAAATCTATTAAAGAGAAAATACTGTTTTTATTTAATAAGGTCAGACAGTCATGTTTGGATTATAGAGTGACTATGATCAGTGTTGCTGCAGCAACATTGTATGGTACGGTCTGGTATATTCTTGATGATTTTACATGGGGCGCTGACTCATTTATGCGCCGGTTCCTTAATTGCGGATCTGATGTATTTCGATTTTTTGTGATGTTTATATTGGCGGTTATGTTTGTGGAGAGCGTCCTATCTTATGAGAAAAAGAATCGGCGAATTACTATAATCAGAATCTGCTGTTTTTTGTTTTCAGCTGTAATATCGGTATCATTTGCCGTAGTGCAACATATTGCTGACACTAATAGTGATATTCAGAATTCCTACAGCATGACCAAATCGGGGTATGTTATTGCAGAATGGACAACAAGTTCTGTTTATAACGTCATCAATATTTGGACAATGCGCTGTTATATTGTGTGTATCCTGCTTCTGATGTTAGGAATTATTTATTTTACTCATAGAAAAAGTAATGTCGGGTTTATAGAATATATCATGCATGTGGCGGTAAACTTCTGTGTTGTATCCGTAATTTACATCGTGTTGTGTATAGGTGTGACGCTCGTACTTACCGTGTTGGAATTATTGTTTCTTGAAAACGCCTCTATACTTTTTACAGTGTGTCTGATTCTGTTAACCGGCTTATGCTATGTGCCGGCATGTATTATGTCGCTCGGTAACATGGAAAGTAATATAGACGATGAAATCAGCAGAGTACTGATGAAGTATGTGCTCACAAGCATGACTGCCTGTGCAATGGCGATTATATATGCGTATTTTCTTAAGATACTCATAACATGGGAGATGCCTTCCAATGAGATCTTCGGCATTGTTTCCGGATTATTCTGCATTGGCATGCCAATATGGGTCATGGACTATTATTATTGTGATGATACGAAATATACACTCTTTGTGCAGCGCCTTCCCTACGGTATGATACCAATGATACCTGTGCAGGCTTATGCCATGTGTGTGCGAATCTATCATCATGGTATGACGCCTGAGAGATATATGGGCATGGCTCTGGTTGCTTTAGAAGTGATTGTGCTGTTGATCTGGCGTTTCAAACGAGATAAGCTGGAGCGAATCATCATTGTTTTGTGTGTGTTCACAGTCGTATCAGTGCTTTGCCCTATTGTCAATATGTACAGCATATCCAACAGATGGCAGGAATCATTTCTGATGAATTATTATAACAAGGTAGCGGATGGGGAAGAGATTTCGCAGGAGGAGTATAATCGTCTGGAGGGTGCGTACAGGTATCTGAGGCGGAAACCCGAAATGAAAGAGGTTGTGGAGCGATATGATATCTATGCAGACGATTTCGTGCAGAAACTTATCATTTCAGATATCGACACAGAGAGTTTGACTGATATAGAGAGTCACTACATACATTGCTGTCAGATGGTAGGTGACATTAATGTGGATGGATACAGCAGATTTGACATGGTGAATCAGGATCCACGGTATGATACCCCGGTTTATAAAAAAGAAACGGAAGAATCCTGCATAGATTTCACGAAGTTTCGCTTTTATAGAAGAAGTGACGGGGAAGATAAAATGTTCGAAGTGGATATCAGCAGTTTTACAGATAAATGTTTTGCCTATGAGGAAGAGTATCCGGACGCTTCGAAAGGAGAAGTCAGCGATGCAATGAAGGCCTATCAGGAAATCGTGATTGATGATGATACGGTGCTGTATCTGAACCATTTTGAGGTAAGATATAATGAAGGCATCAAGGATGGGAAAGATTATTTTAAGTGGTCTACCATCAATATATCGGGTATGGTGCTGAGTCGTTAAGATATAGACAGTCATTATAGGAGTATTACAGGCAAAATTATGTTTGATTTAAAAAATATGTTTGATTTAAGAAAGAAGTTGGATAGAATTACAATAGATAGGTAAAAGGAGGAAAATGTATTATGCGTGAAACAGTGACAATCAATAAAGAAAAGCCACAGTATTCGGTAGTATCGGGGGTTACCTTTGCTCAGGTGGATGCATGGTTCGGACATGTTGTAAGAGATCTGAAAATGGATATTATATATCCGGAAGATAAAGAAAGAGTATATCCTTGTGTCGTTTGGATCTGCGGCGGTGCATGGAAAATGATGGACAGGTCGGCACATCTGGCATACTTGTCGGAGCTGGCACGGAGTGGGTTTGTAGTTGCAAGCGTAGAGTATCGGACTACCAATGAAGCGATCTACCCGGCACAGCTTACGGATGTAAAGGCGGCCATACGCTATCTGAGAGCGCACAGCAAGAGATACAATATTGATGAGGAGCGTTTCGGTGTGATGGGTGAATCAGCCGGAGGATATCTCACATCGATGGCTGCTTTGGTAAACGATCCGGCATATGATGTGGGAGAGTATACGGAGTGTTCGAGCAGAGTACAGGCAGCATGCCCGTGGTATCCACCCACGGATGTTTCCTACTTCCCGTATCCGACGGAGGCGGATGCCGCGGCATCGCCTGAGTCCCTGCTTCTTGGAAAGAATACAATGATTTATAAAGAAGACGCGATGAAAATATGTCCTGTAACGTATGTGACTAAAGATGCACCACCGTTTATGATTATTCACGGAACCAAGGACGGTACAGTACCGTTCATGCAGGGAGAAGTACTGCATGACAGATTGGAAGAAGTGGGATGTGATGTAAAGCTTATTGCCATTGACGGCGCGGATCATGCCGATATGCAGTTCTTCCAGAAGGAGACATGGCAGCGCATTATCAATTTCTTTCACGACAAACTGGGATTTGCCAAATAACAACAGGGGCGGATAATCTTATGATCTTATACAGCAGTAACGAGATGGCCAGGTTGGGATGCAATGAGTGCAGCGGATGCAGTTCGTGTTGTCAGGGAATGGGAGAATCCATCCTGCTGGATCCTTACGACATTTTTCAATTACAGGCAGCGACGGGGCAGACATTTGCACAGCTTATGCAGGATAAGATTGAACTTCATGTGGAGGAAGGATTGATTCTGCCGTCCATCAGAATGAAAGATGGCACGGATGTGTGCGGATTTTTGAATCAGGAGGGCAGATGCAGTATCCATACTCACAGACCGGGTCTGTGCAGGCTGTTTCCGCTTGGAAGAAATTATGATGAAAAGGGGCTGCGTTATTTTCTGTTGGAGGACGCCTGTCAGATGCAGAATCGGACGAAGATCAAGATTAAGAAATGGCTGGGAATAGAAGCGCTTTCCAAGTATGAACAATTTCTGATTGTGTGGCATGATCTGCGAAAAGAAGTGCGTGCGCAAATTGTAGAGCGGCAGTCGGACGAGTATACACAGAAGATTAATGTAATGATATTGGATAATTTATATCAAAAAACATATGATACGAGCAAGGATTTCTATTCTCAATTTGAGGAACGAAGAAAGGTGGTTATGATATGAGAACAAAAGGCAGATTTTTTTCCGCACTCATAATTGCAGCGCTCGTCTGTACAGCCTGCGGAACAAAACAGGGGAGCACTGATAAGATAGACGGCAGCCTGGAAGATATTATGGCTGGTATTTATGAGAATGCGGACTTGTCCGAGGATTTCAGGGCAGGATTGGAAAATTTCGAAACATTCAAGCTGACGGATGATATGGAGATATCTATTCTCGGTACAGATGAGATTGACTATGCGGAAGCTGTGGTGTCCATGCCGATGATGTCATCTATAGCATATCAGTGTGTGCTTCTCAGGGTGGCGGAGGACGATGTGGATACGATCAAGCAGAAGATAAAAGAAAACACAGACCTCAATAAATGGATCTGTGTCAGTGCCGAAACGATGCTCATTGAAAGCAGGGGCGATATTATTTTCTTCGTCATGGGTGAAAATGATACGGCATACGCCCTAAATACAGCTTTTCAAGCGTATTAGGGCGTAGCATAATCATATTTGACAATTAATTGGATTTCACTTCTTTCCATAGTTCATTGTAGAGAGAATCGCCTTCCTCACCGAGATATGAAAAGGTTTCCAGGTTATTATACAGGGACAGATCGGGGAAGGCGATATCTGAATTGCGGATATCATCGTCCTCAATCAGATCCCGTGCCGCCATGTTGGGTGTAGAGTAGGTGATATAATCAAAGTTCATCAGTGCTATATCGGGCCGGCACATAAAATCTATAAATTTCTCTGCATTTTCTTTGTTGGGGGCATCTTTTAAAATGACCCACGAATCGATCCATACGTTAGTTCCTTCCTCGGGAATCACATATTCAAGATCGGGATTCTCTCGCTGGGTAAAGATTGCCTCGCCGGAGTAGATCACACCGATCGCAGCTTCGCCGCCTATCATCTTGTCGCGCACCTGGTCAACGACATATGCCTGTACGAGAGGCTTCTGTTCGATCAGGGAATTTTTGACAGTCTCGAGTTCATCGGGATCTACGGTGTTCATTGAGAATCCGTTTAATTTCTCGGCCACCATGAAGGCATCACGGACCGAATCCTGCATCAGGATGTTGTCGGCATACTTTTCATCCCACAGTTGCGACCATTTTGTAATCGGTTCATCCACCATTGTTTTATTGTAGAGGATACCGACGGTTCCCCAGCAGTAGGGGACAGAGTATTTGTTCTCAGGATCAAATCCCTTAGACTGATCGAAGTACTGTGAACCGATATTTTCCATGGCATTCGGTATGTTGTCAAAGTTAATCTGTGCGAGAAGATCGTTTGCGATCATCTTGCTGATCATATAGTCGGAAGGGCACACCACATCATAGGATGCCGCGCCGGATTCCACTTTGGGATACATAATTTCGTTTGTCTCGTACTCATCATACACGACTTTGATGCCCGTTTCTTCTTCAAACATTTCAATTGTCTCGGGATCGATATATTCACCCCAGTTATAGACGATAACCTGACCGTTTCCACCGTCAGAGGAAGAGCCGCAGCCGGATAACAGTGCGCCGGGCAAGAGTATCAGCGCGCATATTGCAAGGAACTTTTTTGAGTTTGTGATTGTAGATTTTTTGTTTAAAAATTTTTTCATGTCTATCATCTCCTCTGTATCATTAATAAAATCAATTTCATTAATCGATGCCGGTTTGATTGCTCTTCTTGGTGGGCGAAAAATTGACTAAAAACAGCAGTGTAAGCACAGTCACAAAGATGAGTGTGGACAGCGCATACATTTCCGGTTTGATTCCCTTTTTGACTTCCGTGTAAATTTTGGTGGACAGTGTATCCACACCCGCGCCCTTGGTGAAGTGCGTGATGATGAAATCGTCTAAGGACATCGTAAATGCCATGAGGAAGCCGGAGAGCACTCCGGGAAACAGGTCGGGGAATACTACCTGAAAAAATGCTGTCAGTTCGGATGCTCCCAAGTCAAGCGCCGCCTCGTAGGTACTGGGGTTAAGCTGTTTCATTCTGGGCATCACACTCAATATCACATAGGGAATATTAAATGAAATGTGAGCCAGAAGAATCGTACCCATGCCGAATCTGAAACCGAAGCTGATAAAGAGCAGCATTAGGGAAATGCCCGTTACAATATCCGCATTTAACATGGGAATATTGGTGATTCCCAATATAACCGCTTTGGTCCTGCGGTGCATGCCGCTCATGGCGATACAGGCAATTGTTCCGATTACGGTGGCAATCAGCGCGGAACAGAAAGCAATTATAAGTGTGTTGGATAGAGCTTTTAGTATCACTTCGTTTTTAAAGAGCGAAGCATACCATCTGAAGGTAAATCCGCCCCATTTGGCCCTCGTCTTGCTGGCGTTAAAGGACAGTACCATCAATGTAGCAATGGGGGCATATAAAAATATGAAAATTAGGGCAATATAGATTTTCTTTGCAGCGTTTTTCATAGCATGGAGCCCTCCCCATCTTTGTCAAAAACAGTCGATATGATCATGTTTAATATGATGAAAAACATCAGCACAACGGAAAGACCGCTTCCCAAATTCCAGTTCGATGTCTGTGTAAATTCCTGTTCAATGATATTGCCGATCAGCAGAATCTTACTTCCGCCAAGAAGCGTACTGATTACGAAGGTAGTCAACGCCGGCACAAATACCATTGTGATTCCGCTTATAATGCCCGGCACGGAGAGGGGCAGTATAATGCGGAAGAATGTATGGATGCCGTTAGCTCCCAGATCATGTGCGGCATTGATCACATTGTCATCAATTTTTGACAGCGCATTATACAGCGGAAGTACCATGAAAGGCAGGAAATTGTATACCATGCCCAGTACAATGGCGTAAGGTGTGTTGATGATATTGATATTCGGCAGGTGGAAGAAGGAGAGGACACTGTTGATTACGCCGCTCTTTTCCAATAAAGTTTGCCATGCCAGCGTACGCAGGAGAAAATTCATCCACATTGGCAGAATGAATATCAATATAATAAAGCTGTGTTGTCCTACTTTCATGTTGGCCAGAATCATGGCAAGTGGATAGGCCAGCAGAAAGCAGATCAGCGTACTGATCAGTGAGAGTACCATAGACAGGCGCAGCGCCTTCGCGTGTTCCATTGTTGTAATCGCCGTGATATTGTCCAAAGTAAATGCACCCGTCTTGTCTGTCAGTCCATAGTAAATAATCATGCAAAGCGGAATGATGATAAACACTATAGACCAGAGCAGATAAGGCGTGGATAGCCATTTGTTCTTAGATGTCAATTGCAACCGCCTCCTCGTCTTCGGATTCCGGCTTATTCATGATCTGGATATTAAAGGGATCAACCTTAATACCGACTTTCTGACCGACCGGATACATGGTCGTAGATTGCACAAGCCATTCAAAGCCGTTCGCCATGACCTCCATCTCATAGTGGACGCCCTTAAAAATCAAATGAGTCACCACACCTTGTATAATGCCTTCTGAAGGGGCTGTCAGTTCCACATCCTCCGGACGAATCACAACATCAACCGGTGTATTGTGTCCGAAGCCCGTGTCCACACATGCAAAGCGTGTATCCAGAATACTTACCAGTTTATCCTCAATCATGGTCGCCGGGATAATGTTGCTGTCCCCGATAAAGTCGGCAACAAAAGCGTTTTCAGGTTCATTGTAGATGGATTCGGGGGATCCGATCTGCTGAATATAACCCTGATTCATGACGACAATAGTGTCCGACATGGTAAGCGCCTCTTCCTGATCATGTGTCACATAGACAAAGGTAATACCAAGTTCGTTTTTCATCCGGATCAGCTCATACTGCATTTCCTGCCGCAGCTTCAAATCCAGAGCTCCCAGGGGCTCATCTAACAGGAGAACTTTAGGCTCGTTGACGATGGCACGGGCAATGGCGATACGCTGTTGCTGGCCGCCGCTTAATGAGTCCGGCATACGCTTTTCATAACCGTCCAGATTTACCAGTTTTAATGCATAATGAATCTTGTCATCGATATATTTCTTGGATTTCTTTTTGATTTTCAGACCGAAAGCAATGTTTTCCGCGATGGTCATATGGGTAAACAAGGCATATTTCTGAAAAACTGTATTCAGTGCTCTCTTATTCGGAGGGACTCTGGTGATATCATGTCCGTCGAAGAAAACCTTGCCGGTATCCGGCAGTGTGAAGCCGCCCAGAATGCGAAGAGTAGTAGTCTTACCGCAGCCGCTTGGGCCGAGTAGGGTCACAAACTCGTTCTCATGTATTTTCAAATCCAATTCGTCCAATACCATCTGTCCGTCAAAGGATTTGGAGATGTCACTTAAGTGTATCAATTCTTTTGACATACGTAGAACCTCCCAAACTTAAAAATTAGGTGGGGTGCTGACCCATAAGAATGCGGCGCCGGTTTTACCGCACGCTTTGATATAGTGTTCCGAGTTCGGGGTGTAGTAGAAGGCTTCCCCCTTTTTTGCCTTAATGCTGTGATTTCCAATGATAATCACGATGGAGCCGGAGAGCACATATCCGAATTCTTCCCCCTCGTGAGGCTGATCCGGATAGGTGGAGCCGTCAGGCTCCAATGTGACGCGAATGGGTTCCATCATGTTTTTCTGAGCATTGGGTATGATCCATTCAACTTTATTGTGCAGTTCCGTATCTATTTTCTCAAAAAAATCTTCTTTGCTGAAGACAATCTGTTCATCCGCCGCATCATTAAAAAAATCTTTGAGACTCGTGCCGAGACATTGTAGAATATCGACCAGAGTTGCGATGGAAGGGGAGGTCAGATCGTTCTCCAACTGACTGATAAAGCCTTTTGACAGTTCACAACGGTCTGCCAGTTCTTCCTGCGTCAATCCTTTTTGATTGCGCAGTTCTTTTATTTTGTTGCCTATTTCTATTCGGGTTAAATTACCATCCATGAGACTGTACACGCTTTCTATGTTGTGTTCTGCATTTTATGTTTCTGTCATTCAGTGATAATAAACTTAAAGTTTACTAAAACTAAACAAACATCGAGTTCCATTATACAAGAAAGATACGCTATGTCAATGGTATTTTATAAAATTGTTAAAAATGTATTTTTAAGATGAAAGTATTTTTATGAAAAAGATTAACAAAGTTTCGATTTTATGGTAAAATCAAAAAACAAAAGTATGTGAAAGGCATGGTTTTAATATGAGTCAGGACAAATACGTGGCATATGTTTCTACTTATACAGTAGGAAGAGAAGATACTTATGGTATCAAAATCTATGATGTTGATCTTAAAAACGGCAGAATGACGGAGAAAAATCAGGTCAGGATCACAAATTCTTCGTATATTACAATTTCTCATAACGGCAAATTCCTGTACTCCATTACGGATTTCGGCGTAGAGGCATACAGAATCATGCCGAGCGGTGACCTTGAAGTTATAAGCGCCAGCAGTATCAACGGAATGAGAGGCTGCTACTTGTCCACGGATTATGAGGATAAGCTTTTGTTTGTGGGCGGATATCATGACGGTAAAATTACGGTGCTGCGCCTGCAGGAAGACGGTGCGATCGGTGAGATCACGGATGAGGTCTATCACAAGGGACTCGGCAGCATTGCGGAACGGAATTTCAGACCTCATGTGAATTGCGTGAAGATGACCAGAGACAATCATTATCTATGTGCCGCAGACTTAGGGCTCGATCATGTCAATGTCTATCGTGTGGATCATGCAAACGGTAAATTAATGCCGATTGATATGATCAGAAGTGAGCAGGAGTCCGCACCGCGTCATATGAAGTTTTCTAAGGACGGCAGATTTCTATATATCGTACATGAATTGAAGAACTATATTGATGTATATACCTATGAGGAGGTAAACGGCAATCCGGAATTTGAGAAGATTCAAACGATTTCCACTTTGAATGATTATCATGCGGGCGGTTCTGCGGCAAGCGCATTGAATATTTCAGAGGACTTTAAATATATGGTCAGTTCCAACGCCGGTGACAACAGTACCATTATCTATAGGATCGATCAGAAGACAGGCATGCTTGAGAAAGTACTCTGTCTGCCAATCAGCGGAGATTACCCGAAGGATGCCACCCTTTTCCCGGACAACAGGCATCTGGTGTCATTGAATCATGAGTCGAATACGATGACTTTCTTCAACGTAGATTTGAAGAACGGATTGCTTGTCATGAACGGTAAAGAGATTGAAGTCAGGCAGCCCAACTGCATTATTTTCCATAAAATTGCAGAGTGAACAGAATAGATGGGGGTCCTCCTGCATATACATTTACCAGTATAAGCAGGAGGATTTTTATATGGATTTTT
>JAFLTD010000083.1 GCA_022510625.1 Lachnospiraceae bacterium | reverse complement strand
ATCAAACTTATAACCGCTCTGCTCTTTTTCATAATATTTTCTCCTTTTCCTCATCAGCTAAAGCCGCTTTTATCATGATTGCGCACTCTACGCGCTTTCTCTGCAATTCACAACCAAGGTCGTAGGCGCCGTTTATGCTGCCGCTGAAATGATAGGCATTGGCTGCACATCCGCCGCTGCAATAGAATTTCGCGAAACAGTCCCTGCACTTCTCCTTAGCATAGACATTACATGTTTTAAAAGTATCCCTGATATCCGTGCGGATAATGCCCTCGTCTACATTACCCATCAGGAATTCTTCCTGTCCCACAAATTGATGACATGGATAGAAATCACCCCACGGGGTCACTGCCAGATACTCTGTTCCCGATCCACACCCTGACAATCTCTTGGCTACGCACGGACCACCTTCTAAATCTATCATAAAATGGAAAAAATTGAAACCTTTTCTTTCTTTTTTTCTGCGAATATATTCCAGCGCCAGCTTGTCATACTCTTTAAGGATGGCAGGTATGTCCTCCTCCCGAAGCGCATAATCCGCTGTGTCCGGCGCCACTACGGGTTCTACGGATATCTGCTCAAACCCTTCATCCGCCAGATGCTTGACATCTTCCGCAAAATCAAGATTGTTCCTTGTGAACGTGCCGCGCACATAGTAGTTCATCTGATTTCTGCTCTGTGCCACTCTCTTGTACTTGGGCACCACTTCATCGTAACTTCCCTGTCCGCCTCTGCGGGGACGCATCAGGTCATGAATTTCCTTACGCCCGTCTATGCTCAACACAATATTGGCCATCTCCTTGTTGGCGAATTCCAGAATATCTTCATCCAACAATACGCCGTTGGTAGTCAACGTAAAGCGGAACTTCTTGTTGTGAGGACCTTCCAGACTTCTGCCGTATGCGACCAGATCTTTCACGACCGTCCAGTTCATCAGCGGCTCACCGCCGAAAAAGTCCACCTCAAGATTCACCCGGTTCCCCGAATTTGCCACCAGGAAGTCCAGCGCTTTCTTACCCACTTCATAGCTCATGAAAGCTCTTCTTCCGTGGTACTCTCCCTCCTCGGCAAAACAGTATTTGCAGGCGAGATTACAGTCGTGGGCAATATGAAGACAGAGTGCTTTCACAACAGTCTGACGATCTTTGAACCGGTCGATATATTTCTCGTAGATATCATCGGTATACAGCATACCCGCTTCTTTTAGGGAGAGGATTTCCTCTATCGTCTCCCGCAATTCGGTGGCGCTTGCCGGCTCTTCTCCCGATTCCGACAGTTTCCCGGCAACATATACCGCGATTTCCTCTTCCGTCTCTATATGCTGTTTCAACGCATCTTCCACTATCGGTATCACACGGTATGCCGCCTTATCCACCACATGCACGCAGCCGCTGTTTACGTCCAGCACAATGTGATACCCGTTGTTCACATATTGATGTACCACTTTTATTCTCCCATCAATGAATCAAATATATAAACGCATAATAAGCAGCGACGCAAAATCGCTGCTTACATCTCTTATCTTTTTAGCTGAAACATAATCCGTTATCTTGCTTTCTCGCAGCTCTGGTTGCCAACCGTGCACGATGTCTTGCATGCTGACTGGCAGGATGTCTGGCACTCACCGCAGCCGCCCTTCTTCATGGATTCTTTCATATCTCTTGTACTTAAAGTCTTAATATGCTTCATGTAACGTATCCTCCTTATGTAGCTTTATGTAGTATATCACAATATTTATAATACGAAAAGTATTTTTACAAAATTTTTAACCGTTCTTAAATCTGTCCCGCTAACTGATCATCCCACCAAGCATACCGCTGCCGGCACACAGGAAAAATACGGTCGCCATATTCCCTGATACATCCTGCAGTCCCCTGTTTACGATCAGAGAGACGAACACCAGAACAACGTAGTATGCGACTCCCATGGCAAGTCCCCACAGGAATTTCCTCCTGCCGGCACGCTTTCCCGCAATCAGGCCAATTGCAAAAGTAACTACTATGTAGATACCGATGATGCACAGAGACACAATCTTCTCGGACAATCCGAACCGATACAGCATGAAAGCAAGCAGAAGCAAGAGTCCTGCCGTCAGAATATATGCTGCCAGCATACATTTTGTAACGAAAACAACTTTCTCCAAATAGATTTCCTTTTTCCCCATATTCCCTCCATTCCCGCAAAGCAAACATAAAGATACTAATATATATTCCGTCCGCCGGAAAAACTTGACACATTCTTATATTCCATAGTAATATTTCTGTATCTGTCCGAATGACACGATGACATTTTTGATTTGATAAGGAGTGAATATTTCGTTGGATACCACAGGTGTCATACAAATCATAACACTGATCGTTCTCGTTTTTTTATCGGGATTTTTCTCATCTGCCGAAACAGCATACTCGACAGTCAACCGTGTACGCATCCGTACGCTTGCCCAGGAAAATCACAAAGGGGCCGTCAGGGTACTCAGCATTCTGGATCAATACGGCAAAATGCTCAGCGCGATTCTGATCGGCAATAATATCGTGAATCTTTCCGCTTCTTCCGTTGCAACCACTTTTGCCATCAAAATATGGGGAAGTTATACCGTGGGTATCATAACCGGCGTTTTGACCTTTATTGTACTCATATTCGGGGAGATCATACCCAAGACATGGGCGATGCAGCGATCAGAAAAGATTACCTTAGTGTACAGCCGCACAGTGCGTCTGCTGATGACGCTGCTCACGCCGGTCATATTTATCATCGACAAACTGTCTGACTGGATCTTGCGTCTGTTACATATCAGTTCGGAAGGCAATACTTTCAGTATCACCGAGAAAGAATTGAAAACTTATGTGGATGTGAGCCATGAGGGCGGTGCCATCGAATCCGAGGAGCGGGAGCTGATCTACAATGTGTTTGATTTCGGTGACACAGTGGCAAAGGATATCATGATTCCCCGCATTCAGATGACTACCGTGTCAATTGATGCCACTTATCAGGAACTCCTATCCACCTTTCAGGCTTCGATGTTTACAAGAATACCCGTCTATGACGACGATCCGGATAACATCATCGGAGTGGTTAATATCAAGGACTTTATTCTGGTGAAAGACAAAGAGAAATTCCAGATCAAAAAGATACTTCGTGAGGCCTACTACACCTACGAGTACAAGAGCGTGTCCGATCTGTTGATGGAAATCCGCGAAAAATCATTGAGCATCGCTTTCGTACTTAGCGAGTACGGTGCCACGGTGGGTATGATCACGATGGAGGATATGATCGAAGAACTTGTGGGTGAAATTCGTGACGAGTACGACGCCGACGAGGAGGAACTGATCCAGGAAATGGATGACGGCCGATACCTCGTGGAAGGTCAGATGAAACTGGATGATATCAATGACGCACTGGACATAGAATTGGATTCCGAGGACTATGATTCTATCGGCGGACTCATCATCGAGAAGCTGGAACGTCTGCCGCAGGATAAAGAATCTATCGAACTGGACAACGGTATTACCCTGCAGGCGGATGGAGTACAGGACAATCGTATCGTTAAGGTACTGATCACTCTTCCTCCACAGGATGAGACGGAAGACACATGCGAGCAGCCAGATTCATGACCGCCTCGATCTCTGCTCCGTTATCCGGCACCGGCTCTACCAGTTCATGCTTTCCGTCGGATGTAACTTTGCCGATATAATATCCCTGCTCTGTATTTTCCATCGTGTAATAGAACAGCTCCCGTGTCTTATGGAGCCATACCGTATATACACGATAACACATACCCTTTTTATTCGTATTGTTAGGCATATCCACTCTGGTAATCTGCATATTCTCCGTGACATTCATTGTCATCACCGAAAAGTTACCCGGAACTGCTGCCTTAGACAACCGCATATTTTCCGGATAAGATTCCCGATAAAACTGCAGCAGGAAATTTCCCTCCTCACGCTGCAACCGCTTTAATCCTTCCTCACCGTTCTCAAACAAGTATTGCGGCAGAAGGTGTAATGCCATCCTGTTGTGCACCAGCTGTCGGAACTGCTTCTCCGTCACCTTGATCTGCTTGGACTGTCCCATTATATTTTTACGTTTGACCGCCACTTCCAATATTTCCTTGGGCAACACCATATTATGAGTAAAAGGGTTCAGGACCATAGTTTCCACATCACCCTCATTTTCCACGACCATGGAAAGGCATGTATGAAAAGGCATAGCCAGCACGGCAGTACTCCGCTTGTCCTGCGGAATATGCGCAGCAGACGTAAAAATCGGAAGTACCTGTTCACCGGTATCTTTGGTCAACAGACAAGGATTTATCTTGGCTCCTCTGGGGAGCTCCACCATTTGTCCCTCTCGCATTAACTTCTGCGCCTCCCCATCCAGCCCCTGGGGGAGCATTGCCGGTACCAACACCGAAGACTTTTCCAAAATCTCCATTACCTTTGCATATTTGTCTTTCTGTCTGTCCTGCGCAAACTCTTCCATCGCCGACTCCAACTGTGAATTGTCCAATACCCAATCTGTCATACTACAACCATGCCCCTTTATGTACATTACTGTTTTCAAAGTATATCAAAATTTTCCATCTCTGCCAATCATGCATGTTTGCACTGTTCCGGCAGCTGCGCCAGCACGATTGCCGCCACCATCAGACAGCAGCCCAACAGTTCTCTCCCGCTCATCGTCTGATGCAAGATCAGGAATCCCGCTACCACAGACACCACGGATTCCAGGCTCAGAATCAGGGATGCCACCGTGGGGTTCATATCCCTCTGTCCCACAATCTGCAATGTATAGGCTACGCCACAGGACATAATACCGCCGTAGCAAACCGGTTTCCATGCCGCCAGAATACTGTGTAATTGCGGAGTCTCAAATAAGAAACTGCAGATCACGGACAGTATACCACACACCCAGAACTGGATGCACGCCATCCTGACTCCGTCCACACGCGGTGAAAAATAATCGATCACAAGTATGTGCAGGGAGAAAATCACGGCACATACAAGCACCATTGCATCTCCCTTCTCCAACCGCAGGTTACCGCTCATACACAAAAGATAAAGCCCGCAGACCGCAAAAACAACCCCGATCCATACTTTCAATCCGACTTTCCTGCGTATGAAAAGCCCCATAATCGGCACGATCAGAATATACATTGCCGTGATAAATCCCGCCTTGCCGACCGATGTATACTGAATCCCAAACTGCTGGAAGCTACCGGCCGCAAACAATATCAATCCGCAGCACAGCCCGCCGATCAACAGCTGTTTTCCCGTCTTTATCCCGCCCGCATGTTCGCCGCTGTCTCTGATCTTATCCAGAAATCCGATACACGGCAGTAAGACAATTCCTCCCAGAATGTTCCTGACACCGTTATATGTGAAAGGACCTATGTACTCCATCCCCGCACTCTGCGCCACAAACGCAACACCCCATATTACTGCCGTCAAGAACAACAAGACAGACTGCCGCAATACAAACTTATTCATCTCTTATATTAACCTGACACACATGCTGATCCGTATCAAAAAAGCTACCTTCCGGGTACTTGAAAATCAATTCCCAAAAGGTAACTTTCGTTACAACCCTTGAACCTTCCTGTTCTTCCCTTCCTCTATCGGTCAAACGACATCTCCCTGAGCTGTCTGATCATCTCCATATCATCGGCGTTGATTTTCAGATTAGAGTCATAACACTCCCCGTCTGCGGTGGTCACCTTGATCTCTATGATACTGTCTTCCTTGATGGCATTCTTCATCACCGCCGATATGAATTTCGGAAATTTAGGATGATTGTTCTGAAAGCGGTTCCACAGATTCATCATCTGAAGGAGCGCTGCCGGATTCTGCATGTTCATCAGGCTTCCTCCTTTTTACCATTCTCCAGGACATCTGCAGTCGTCACTGCGATACACAACTCCTCAAGCTGCTTTGCATCCACCGTGCCGGGTGCTTCCGTCATCAGGCAGGAAGCGTCTTTAATCTTCGGAAACGCAATGACTTCACGAATATTGTCCGCACCTGTAAGAAGCATCACGAAGCGGTCAAGTCCGTATGCAAGACCTGCATGCGGCGGCACACCGTACTCAAAAGCGCTCAACAGGAAGCCGAACTGCTCTCTGGCCTGCTCTTTCGTGAATCCCAAAACCTCAAACATTTTCTCCTGTATATCGTTCTGGTGAATTCTGACGGATCCGCCGCCCAATTCCACACCGTTCAATACGATATCGTAAGCCTTAGCACGAACACGTCCCGGATCGGAATCGATATACTGCCAATCTTCCTCCATCGGCATGGTAAAAGGATGGTGCATCGCCATAAAACGATTCTCCTCTTCGCTCCATTCGAGAAGCGGGAAATCTACCACCCACAGGAAGTTGAACTCCGACTCGTCAATTAATCCAAGCTGTTTGCCGAGTTCCACACGCAGCGCACCGAGTACGCTGTATACGATATCCTTCTTATCCGCGGCGAAGAGAAGCAGGTCACCTTTCTCACCCTGCATTGCTTTCACCAGCCGGTCCAGTTCTTCCTCCGTCATGAATTTGGCAAAGGATGACTTATAAGTACCGTCCTCCTGCACACTCAGGTAAGCAAGACCTTTGGCACCGTATCCTTTGGCGAAATCCACAAGAGCGTCAATCTTCTTGCGCGGCATCTCCGCCTGCCCTTTTACGTTCAGTCCTCGAACAGACCCACCGCTCTCAAGTGCGGATGTGAATACACCGAATCCGCATCCCGCAACCACATCTGACACATCTGTCAGTTCCATCGCAAACCGCGTGTCCGGTTTGTCGGAACCGTAACGATCCATCGCCTCCTGCCATTTGATCCTCGGCAGAGGAAGCTGTATGTCAAGTCCGATTGCCTCTTTACAAATGTGCTGTATCAGTCTCTCGTTGACATCGATCACATCGTCCACATCCACAAAGGACAACTCCATATCCGCCTGTGTAAACTCCGGCTGTCTGTCCGCACGCAAGTCCTCGTCGCGGAAACAGCGGGCGATCTGAAAGTATCTGTCGTAACCGGAACACATCAGCAGCTGCTTATATAACTGCGGTGACTGCGGCAGCGCATAGAAATTACCCGGATGCACACGGCTGGGCACCAGATAATCACGTGCTCCTTCCGGCGTTGATTTACAAAGGATCGGTGTCTCAATCTCCAGGAATCCCTCCTTCGCCATAAAGGCGCGCATCTCGGACGCAATCTTACTCCTCAGAATAAGCTTCTCCTGTAAATCCGGTCTTCTCAAATCCAGATAACGGTATTTTAGGCGAATCTCTTCCTTCGTCTTGGAATCGGACTCCACCGGAAACGGCGGAGTCTCTGCCTCGGAAAGAATACGCACTTGTGTGGCACGAATCTCAATCTCTCCGGTCTTTAAGTTCTCATTCACCGCACCGGAACGCTTTTCCACTTTACCGACCACAGCAACGACAAACTCACTCCTCATCTTCTCCGCTTTGGCAAACGCCTCGGCGCCGCAGTCGCTCTCCTCAAAAATGATCTGCAAAATACCGGAACGATCCCGTAAATCTACAAAAATAATGCCGCCTTTATTTCTCTGTTTCTGTACCCATCCCATGACGGTAACTTCTTCTCCCACGTTCTTAAGGGAAAGTTCCGCACAGCGGTGGGATCTCTTCCATCCTTGCATGGACTCAGCCATTGTACTGTCCTCCTGTCTCAGTTCTCTGTCTTTTTTCTGACTTGCCTCTTTATCTTACTTTCCTTTATATCTTCTGCTATCTCAATGTTTCAATTCTTCACAATAAAATTCTTTAAATTCCTCATATCCCTGCGCCGTGAGCTGTTCCTTCTGGAACTTCTTGTTCTTATTCATGCGCGCCACCAGAACCTGATTGCCCTGTTCTCTCTGTGCCTGTGCCTGAGACATCACCTCACACAATCTGTCGGAAGGCAGACCTTTCTCCATGAGATAGGCAACCTTCCTTCCCGCTTTGGGAACCTTGAAACCGCTCTCCGTCAGCAGTAAAATGATACGCTCAAAACCGATGGAAAAACCACACGCCGGCACATCGTGTCCGGTAAACTTACCCACCATGCCGTCATATCTTCCGCCGCCGCCGCAGCTTCCGCCGAATTCCGGCATATCAATCTCAAAAATCGGTCCCGTATAGTAAGACATCCCGCGTACCAAAGTCGGGTCAAATACCAGCTTAAAGAAATCCCCCTTGGTAGCTTCCACGCTGTCTATGATCTCACGGAAGCTCTCAATCACACCCTCCGGAAGTGCCTGTCCGATTTTCTCAGCAATATAGCCGATGGCATCGTCTGCACTCTCCACTCCTTTATAGAGTTCCATATATTTTGCCACAACCGCACTGTCGTATCCCGCCTCGGTAAGTTCCGCTTCAACACCCTCGGTGCCGATCTTGTCCAGCTTGTCCAGAACTATAAACACCTGGTCGTAATCTGTCTCCTCAAAGCCGCTGTATGCCGCCATCGCCTTCAATATCTGACGGTCGTTGATGCGGATGTTGAAATTCTTAAAACCGAGCTTTCCGAGCGTTGTTGTGGTTGCCAGAATCAATTCAATCTCAGCCAGATTGCTTGCTTCTCCCAGAATATCAATATCGCACTGCATAAACTGACGATACCGTCCTCTCTGGGGTCTGTCCGCACGCCATACATTCCCCATCTGCAATGCCTTAAAAGGTGCCGGCAGCTCATTGGCATGGTTGGAATAATACCTGACAAGGGGAACCGTCAGATCGTATCGCAGACCGCCGTCCACCAGATCATCCTCATTTTGGGCATCTTCAAGACGCAGTTTCTCACCGCGCTTTAAAATCTTAAAAATAAGCTTCTCGTTCTCTCCTCCCGCCTTACAGTTCAAATTGGCAATGTTCTCAACGCAAGGCGTCTCGATCGATGTAAAACCGAAATTTCCGTAGGTCTCCTTGATGACGCCAATCACATAATCACGGATCTCCATCTCCTCCGGAAGAATATCTTTCATACCGGTAACCGGTTTTTTACTGAGTGTCATAATTGTCTCCTAATTTATCTGCGATAAGTTTTATCATAGATCATCAACATCATACTTCTACGATTCTACACTGTTTTGCAGTGTTTTTCAAGGCAAGGCTGCATTTGGCATCAAAATCATCTCTCTATCTGTACTCACCCTTACTCTTATAATATTCCTGCTTCATTTCATACATTTTGCCGTCCGCCGCGTTGAACACCTCTTTATAATTACGTGTGTCACTTACACTATGTATTTCCCATCCGTAGGAGACGGACAATGTGAGTTGATCTTTTCTGTTTCTGTTGGCTTTTGAAATATTTTGTTCCACATTACTCAATGCATCTTTAATCTGCTCTTCACCCTTATCATCGCAGATGACACAGAACTCGTCTCCTCCGATCCTGTATACCTTGCCGACATCAAAGAAACTTGCAATCAGCACATCGGCAATTCCCATGATCAGCTTATCGCCCTGTTCATGTCCCAGATTGTCATTGACCGGTTTCAGACCGTTGATATCAAATACGACAATCCCATATTTTTTCTCGTGCATGAGAATGGTCTTATGGGAATCAAATGCTCTTCTGTTGCGGGCACCGGTAAGAATGTCGTACTTGTTGCTCAATTCCAATACAAAAGTATAGTACAAGAGCAGACAAATTCCGGTGGTCGTCCACATCGACTTGACATCCGGAACAAACACCTGCAGGAAGATTCCCATCAACTCCACAGAAAAAATAGCCAACAAATATGCTTTCTCCGAATAATCCGCATCCCTGTACTCGCGGAATGACGTAAGAGTAAGCATGACAAAATAGATCATGCTGACGGCAAGACTCGCCATATACAAAGGTCCTCTGCTGTACCGGTTGGCTTCATCGATATAAAACAACCATCCGGTGTACTGGGAAGTCACTGCGACAAATACGACAAGCAGCGCCGGAATCATGGCGATTTTTTCCGGACGGGTAAAACTTTTCCGATTCATCAATACAATGCAGTAAGGAAGAAGCGGTGCCAGAGAATAGTTAATGATGTACATAATGATATGGAGGTTGCGAAGATTGTAATCAACCCCTATGCCTGTACCGATCTCGCTGATCAAAATACCGATATTGACCAGTACGGCACAGATAAAATATCGATTCTTGTATTTATTGACATATTGGCTTCTGGATGCAAGACTCACTCCAAACACAAGTGCCAGTATAATCAGAATAAACGAATATCTAAGTGCCATTTTAATCTCCCCTCATAAAAAATATCACATATAAAAAATACCACCCGGAAATCCGATTGGCAAGGTGTTTTGTCAGCTTAAACTATAAAACCATGGAATATTTAGAAACCATTGGTTTTTATAGTTGTTATTCAGCAATAAATTTATCTATACCATTCGCAATGCCGTCAACAATTTTATTCTGATAATCATCAGTGGCCATCAGTGCATCCTCTGCGGCATTCGTCATATATCCCATCTCTATAATTGTTGCCGGAACCTGACACCAATTAATCCCGCTCATAGTATCGGTTTCCCATACACGCTCCTTTTTGGCACCCGTGCTTGCGACCATTTCATCCAGAATATGTGTTGAAAGGCTCTTGCTTTGAGCATACAGCGATGCATTGTAAGGATTGGAGGATGTCTGGCATATTGTCATCATGCCGTTTGCGGACGAATTTTCAGAACCGTTCGCATGTATTCTGACAAAAGCATCGGCATTATTATCGTTTGCAATCTGTGCCCTTTCGGAATTACTGATATTTACGTCGTTGCTTTCGCGACACATGATAACCCTATAGCCTCTGGAAATGAGCTCATCCTTTAATTTTAATGCGACTTCCAGATTCAACTCATATTCGCTCAACCCGGTAGATATCCCTGATGTTCCGCCTGCAACTTTTGTTTTGGACTCGGCAGCCCCCGGTCCCACCGGCTCTGTTGATGTATCCGCCTTCGCCTGATGTCCTGCATCTATCACCACCAAACGGCCATTGGCACTTTCCGGCATGTCGCTTGGAGTATCGCTTGGAATTTCACTCTGAGCTTCACTCCCGGTATCGACACCGGACAATTCCGCCTCCTCCTGATCTGTAGACAAATCACCTTCACCTGTCTGCTCAATATCAGCAGATGCATTCATATTGGTCTCAGAATCGTGTCCGCAAGCACTGATACAGAGAGTCAGGAAGAATATAGCTGCCGGATATTTTAGTCTACTAATCATCTATACCCTTTTTCCTCCTCATAAGACACAATGAGATTCTTATTGTCTTTTCGTAATTTAGCCATAGACCGCTCCTTTCTTTGTCAGAAAAGAAGAGATGCCATGCCTCACTTACGAGTTTTATACAATCAGTCAACTCTCGTTTTGTGTATGTTATAGTCTGTTGATTATTATACTTTTTATTGTTATCATTTTCAATGTTTTTTACACAATACCGACATGGTCTACCGCTTACAATTCAGACATCTCTCTGTTCTTCTGGCACACGAAAACTTTACAGATATTCCTCCTTCTTCATTGGATGTGCATATGCACACCCACGATTTAGGGGAAATTCCCTAACCCCTTCTGCATTACATTGAAATACCCTCAGTTATGATATAAAACCTTAAATAGGAACATAATAGAAAGAAGAGTGATTTTATGCTGACTGCATTTGCCCGCAATAAGGGATGCAAAGTATGTGATCTGACAGACGAGGAAAAAAACCGTTTTATTACAGATGCAGATATGAATATCGTCAGGGAATGTGCAATTAAACTGTAATAATCAGCAAAAAGCCGTACTACCTTGATTTTTACTCTTTGGTAGTACGGTGATGAAATCAAGACCGCCAGTGTATTGGCGGCTACCACCAAACTAAAGAGAGAATAAAGCTATTCCAATTCAAAAGCTCCTGTATATAGCTGATAATAAGTGCCTTTCTTTTCAATCAGACTTTCATGCGTCCCTCTCTCAATGATATTGCCATGATCCAATACCATGATCACATCCGAATCAATAACTGTTGACAAGCGGTGTGCAATCACGAAAACCGTCCTGTTTTCCATAAGTCTGTCCATTCCGCTCTGCACAAGTGCTTCCGTTCTTGTATCAATAGAGGAAGTCGCTTCATCAAGAATCATGACCGGTGGATTTGACACTGCTGCTCTGGCAATGGAAATCAACTGGCGCTGTCCCTGTGATAAACCGCTTCCATCTCCCTGCAGAACAGTCTGATATCCATTCGGCAGCATCATGATAAAATTATG
>JAFLTD010000082.1 GCA_022510625.1 Lachnospiraceae bacterium | reverse complement strand
TATGGCTCAGTCGGTAGAGCACCACCTTGGTAAGGTGGAGGTCCCGGGTTCGAATCCCGGTATCAGCTCCAATGTTGGACGCACCCCTTTGGGTGCGTTTTGCTTTGGTAAAGCTGCGCATAATCTAAGAGATTCGAGTCATAAAACAAATACGGTTGTGGCATTTAATAGTTGAGCGGTGTAAGTAATCTGCGATTGCAAGTACGGCGAATTTTTACAAGCTCTCACGACACTATTTCCCGACAGACTAAGTATCTAAAAGCATACCGACAAACCATCTTCTGAAAGGATTTTGTTATGGGTTGTCTTTTAGTAGTAGCGATCACTAAATGTAGTAAAACTATATGATGAGAGTATTTTTAGTTTTTATGGATTTTTTTGGTGGTTTTGCAAAAGAACACGATTTGAACTTTTTACGTATAAACATGCTGTGTAAGGTTGGTGGGGAACTTAATTGTTGTTTATATGTTGCATTTTTAATTGCAATTTGTTAAAATATTATTAAGTATATTATGGGGAATCAAAGCTAACAACGAAACAGCCTATATATTTATAATATTATAATCAAGGAGTTTAATGTGAAGTTTATCGTTTCAAATCAAAAACCACCCTATTTAAGTATTTATAGTGATACAATTTTTTTGATTAAAGACAACTGGGATGATTGGTTTCAATATGAAACAAAGTATTTTTTATTTTACATAGATAAAGGACATAAAATTGATATTGGAAGCGTGAAAATTGGGCAATTTGATATGAAACCGAACCAAAGAAGTGTAAATCTGCCAGATAGTTTTACGCAATTATCGAATGAGTTTTTTTCTTTAGGGCAAAGTGATTACTACTATGAAAACATTAAAAATTTGGGTGATAGAATAAGAATATCAATATTAGGAGGGTTAAATGATATTGCATATAATAAGGATCTATATAAGAAGGTTAAACATTTAAATGTCACACAAGTTTCATTAATGCGGGACGTTAACGACTTTATGATAAAACATCAGTTTAGTCGTATTGCTTCAGGAAACGCCAGATTAACAGAATATGATATTGAATATACATATCCATGTTCACATATGGAAAACCCACCTATTCTGACATTTAAAGTCATTCCAGAGTCAAATCCTCCAACGAATATTCAAGTTGTGATAGGACGTAATAATGTAGGGAAGACATATTTAATTAAGAATATAATTAAATCAATTTATAGTGATTCGCAAACAAATGAATTCGGCGTCTTAAGATCGTCAAATTCTTTAACAGGAAGATTAACAGCGGCTTCAGGAAGGAATCAAGCATTTGCAAATGTTCTATGTATTTCTTTTAGCCCATTTGATACCTATGAAGATATAAGGTTGCTTGCCAAAAATGAATCGATGCCCTTTAATTATATAGGGTTAACGGGAGGAAATTTAAGCGAAGTTTTGACTGATGACTTTGCGCGAAGTCTAGTGCAATGTCAAAAATCTGAATACAAAATAGGATTATTAAAAAAAGCTATTGAGATATTGGAAATGGATCCAATATTTGAAAGATCGAATATTAAACCACTAATTATTTTGTCAAAAGATGACAGGGACGCTAAGCAAAAAGAAAATGCTACAAAATTATTTAGAAAATTAAGCTCTGGGCATCAAGTTATTATTTTAACATTAACTAGGTTAGTTGAGTGCATTACAGAAAAATCATTGGTTATTTTGGATGAGCCAGAAAATCATTTGCACCCACCTCTTTTATCAGCTTTTATAAGGGCATTATCAGAATTGTTAATAGATAGAAATGGAGTAGCAATTATAGCAACACATTCACCCGTCATTTTGCAAGAGGTGCCTAGAAGCTGCATTTGGAAAATTAATAGAACGGGTAGTGAGGTTACAACTACTCGATTGGAAATAGAATCCTTTGGTGCAACTATCGGAGCATTAACAAGAGAGGTTTTTGGGCTAGAAGTCACAAAGTCAGGTTTTCATAAAATGCTTGAAGAAGAGGTGGCTAAAGGAAAATCTTATGCAGAAATATTGCAAGATTTTAACCACGAGTTGGGTGATGAAGCAAGACTGCTTTTAAGCACATTGCTGTCTATAAAAGATTAATTATGAAAAAATTAGAAAAACCAAAGATGTCGGTACGAAATATAATGCAAGATATTTCTGAATCCGTGAGTGATCAAAAAAAGAAAACCAATATAACTAACGCTATTGATTATATAGAGAGATTTGCCGATGAATATGATAGTTTGGCAAAAAACCATATGTTGCATTGTATTATTCCCACTCAGCAAACAGGAACTGCTTTAGATGCAACAGATATGAAAAAATTATATTCAGATAAATTTTCTAAAGGAGCATTGAAAGAAAAATACTATGATAAGTTAATGGCGTTAGCAAAAAACGGGAAATGCCCAATTTGTGGAATAGGGCAGGTTTCGAATCTTGACCATTATTTAGCGAAATCAATCTATCCTGTATATGCTATTACGCCGACTAACTTAACACCCATATGTAGAGATTGCAATTTTCAAAAACTCGATAAGGCAATAGAAGGGTATGTTTATAGTCCGTTCCATCCATATTATGATGATATTGATGATATGATTTGGCTTGTGGCGAAAATAATAAAACAGGCAGAAGGTAATTTAGTTGTTGAATATTTTGTTAATCCTGATATAAGTCAAACAAATAGCGAACTATACAACAAAATGAACGAGCATTGTAAATTATATAAGTTATTTAAACTTTATTCTATTCAAGCTTCCACAGAAATAGCAGATAAAATAATGGCTTGGCAAAGTTTTGCGACTAGAGAAGGAAATGAGAAGTTAAAGAACCTTTTTAAGGATTATTTATTAACTCCGGCGGGCGGGCAAAAGAATACGTGGTATACTGCTTTGTTTCGAGCATTGGTTGATAATATTGCAATAATCCTATAATTTCAAAGATTAAAAATGGTGACCATATAGCATAATTCTTTTGTGGTACTAAGCACAAAGTAAAAGTCGTAGCAATATTGTTACGATCTTTTTTTTGTTTAACAATCATTAAAAAAGTAATTCTCCCAAACTGGATTGTCGATTAAATAAGAGCCTATAAAATGTTTTAAATGCAATTATTTCATTTCGAACTGATTTACAGATATAGTATAAATCACTTCTTTAATTGGTTCGGCATTATGTGTTTGAATACAAAAATCCAAAAAACTTGGTAGTTTTTCACTTATCAATTTCAAGAAAATTCGGATTAGTTCTTTATTAAATGTTTGTTCGTCGTTAAACACTTTTTCGTTGGGGTGGGTTTGCATTGAGCTTACTCTCTTTTTTATTTTATTGTACCCCTAATAAATAGTTGTTGTAGGTTTCCGCTGCCTGTACGTCTTGGGATTGTAACGAGTGTGTATAAATGTCAAGCGTGATTCGTTCGCTTGAATGTCCTGCCCTTGCAGATACCACCTTTAACGGTACCCCTGCGTTAATTTGCATTGTAATACAAGTATGACGCAATGCGTGTGGCGATATGTTTTTAAAGCCGTGCTGTATGTTAAATTTTCTAAGCCATTGATTTACAGTACAAGGGTTTATTATCTTGCCGCTGTCTTGTAGGAATAGATAATTGGTATCTGCCCATAAATCACCGTGTTTCTCCTTTTGCTCATCATACCAAGTTTTATATTCAACAAGTATATTAAATAGCTGTTCGGGCAAATAGACCGTTCTCTTCGAAGTTTGCGTTTTTGTGCCTTTGGTAATAATTCCAAACTCTTTAAAATACAAGCAGTTACGTGTAACGCTTAACGTTTTATTTACAAAATCTATATCGTTCCATGATAAGCCACAGATTTCAGCCTTTCGCAATCCAAGAAATATCAACAAAGAAAATATCGCTTTTTTCACAGGGTGGGTTTCGTTTAGAACAGCCTTTACAAATTCCTTTGTTTCTTGCTCGTCGAATATATCTTTTTGTTTGGAAATCCCCGTCATAGGTCTTGTAAAATCTTTGGAAGCATAATTATGCTCGATAAGCTGTTGCCTCTTTGCCTCGCCCAATATCACCACAAGGATTGTCCGTATTCCTGCATTGGTTGCTTTGGAATAATGGACCTCTTGTTTTTCTATATTAAAAAGTTTGGTTATCGGAATATCAAAATGTTTAGATATTGCTTTTGCGGTAGTCATGCTTACTTGATTGCCTATCTTAGATGCTAACCGTAATGTCAACCTGTCTATTCCGCAAGCCTCTGCCAGTTTGGTTTTGTTTGGGTGCTGTTGCTCTATAATATCGAAAAGAGATTTCTTAACGGTTATTTTCTCTTTGGTATAAGTCCTTTCACATAAATAGTCATAGAATCGCTGTATCATGTTGGGGTTTATTTGTTTGAGTAGACAATTACCGAAGTGTTGATTTATTAGCTCAATAGAGCTTTTAGCACGAACGTAATAGGCATAACTCTCTTCGTTCCTTGTCAATATCCTGTTGAGCCATTGAGCCGCAAAATCTTCAAATGTAATATTGTTTTCTTGAACGTAAATGCCTATCGACTTTTTTTCGGATTCCTTTATAAATTCCAGCTCGGCTTTCTTCCGCTCTAACTCCACTTCCTTATGGGACAAGCCTTTTGGTATTTTCCATGTTTTGGTATATTGTTTTGGTTTGCCTGTCAATGGGTCTTTGCCACTGTAAAAGAAACGGTACGAAACGATTTCACCGTTTTTGTTTGTTCTGGGGTAGCAGAGTTTATTTTTGCTTTTGCTCATTTTATATACTCCTATCAAATTCACTACCTATTTATTGAGAGAGAATTTTGGTAGAGATTTGAAGAATTACGATTATCGTAATCAAGTATATAATAAGAGATTTTACAGCTTACCCGTAGGGATTTTTTGAGAGAAAAGTTAAAAAGACTATGGAACAAATCCACAGTCTTTTTGTGTATAAACATACTTTATCGAATTATATTATATTATAGTGAAAATTTTATCGACGTTTCGAATACGATTAATCACGTAAAAACTCTTTAAAAGATTGGGAAATATCACACGATAAAACAAGTCCGTCAAATATTAACTGTGCATATTCCTTTGTAAGTTGTTGTTCTTCAAGGAATGTGACATTCCACAATTTACCGTGTTTTATTTTAGGGGCATCACAATATTTACCGAGCCAATTATCAGACGACATACAGCTATCACAGCTTGCCACAGTTCCGACAAGCATTTTTTCAAGCTGTTCCCGTTGTTCCTTATCTTTTACTTCAATCACTACGAAGCTGATATTGTTTTGTATGTATTCCGAGATTTGTTCTTCGGTAGCGGAGGAGCCAAGCTTATTTGATAGGGCTGTCCCGATATGTTTACGGAATATGCTTCTTCTTGTTGTTCCTGTGTAATGAGTCATAATCCTGTTGGGTAATCTATCTGGTTGCTCATTAATACCGATTCTTACAATACGTTCTTTGCCGTCATTATGCAGCTCTCCGTTTTCGAACATAATGTAAACCCCGTTCTTGGGTATTTCGGGAACATAATCATCATTTAAAGCCGAGCCTTCGGAGCTTGCTACTACTAACTTACTGTTAGTCGTGTCGTAGGAATAGCGCACACCACGGCGCACTATATCATGTAGTTTTTCACAAGTCATTTTCATTTCTCCTTATTGTTATTTGTTGTCTGACAATATAGTCAGATTGGTTACATATGTAGGAATAATTCGCCCCAGATATGTGCTCCATTAAGGGCAAAATTACTTATTGGATAAAGACTTTCAAATTTAATATGTTTATGTTCCTGTTGTTTTTCTTTTAGTTTAGACCAGTATTGATTTATTTCCTCTATAGTTCCTAAACAATCACCTAAAAGAGCGGTGTCGCCATTTTTGCTTAGTCCGTAAGCATTTTTATTTTCAACAAACAGCACGCACTCCTGTTTAAATGTTTTACATAATTCCAATGCGATTTGCTTGAAATCATTTCTTTGTGATTTATGTACAAAAAAGCAATGTTCGTATAGTTCTTGGTTATTGTTTGTTTTTATATAAGTCGCTCTGAGCGGTATGTAGCCAAGCTTAAATGAATAGAGCTGTTGACATAATTCCATAGCTCGTTTTACTTCTATATCTTCTGTAATATCGAGTAGGTGTGCAGATATTATTATAAATCCCTGTTCAGAATCAATATGTTTCTTTAATCTGATATTCGAGGATTCCAGAACTGACCTACCCATAAAACTTTTAACAAGTATTGCCGGTTGTGTAGACACTATATTTAGCTCCTTATAATTTTCTTACTCTTCTCTTCTAGCTAAATCAATAGCTATAGCTGGATCACGATTAAATTCGATTGCCATTTTTATGTATTTAACTCCTTTTATAAAACACAAGAGATTCTTTAGCGGCTTTCTCCCTCATTGCACCGATTAGTTTAGAATGAGAGATACTTCCGCGAATACTATCATATTCCTCTATGGATTCAACTACCCATTGAACTCTTCTGCCTTTATCACCTTTACCAAAGTTAACATCTTTTCTATCTTTACGGTCTTTTCTAAATCCAAGGCTAGTATAAGCAAAATCTTGGGATAAATCTTTTTTACGTTGTTCCATAAACTCTGCGGATAATTGTTCTTCTGTTAAATTAGTGAAATGAACAATCACCTTATTAGTATTTACGTCTATCAGATCTGCCCCTTGATTGGGTATGCTAAGAAGAATAGTGTCTTGATTATATTCTCTAGCTAAGGTTAGCATAATGTTTCTGAACTCGGCTATTAGCTTTTCTCCATCTTCTCCTGTGGTGTGGGTATAACCATTAACAGCTAAGCTCTTTTCGTATTCAGGAGTAAGACTATCCTTTTCTTTATAATAGCCAAGATGAACTCTATAACCAAAGCCATACTCATTTCTTACCTTATGGGCTAGTTCTTCAGTATTAGCTTCGTTAATTTCTTCTGGGATTAGCTCTCCAGTTTCTTTATCTGTTTTTCTATAAGCACTAATAAAACAAACTAAGCGTTTGTCTATACTGCTTAGCGTTCTTGATCTTATGTTTCCTTCATAAGAAGCATTCTCTTTTGCTACCAGTTCTTCTAACTCTTTTTCTATTTGGTCCATTGGTCATACTCTCTTTAGCTACCATTTGTGATATTATAACATACAATGCGATAATTGTACAGGTATATCACATATAATGTGGATAATTCTTGTAAATAATTTATATATAATGTGATATAACGGCAGAGAGCGTGTACCCGACTTTAAATTAATAACGGTATAATTTAACTATAAACACAGTTGGGGTAACTACAATGGATAGGCTCAAAATTATAGAGCGAGTAGGATATTTTCGCACAAAAGCCAAGCTATCGCAAAAGGCGCTTTCAATAGATATTGGAATGAATATCGGGTATATAAATCGCCTTGAATGTAAAAAAGATTTTCTGCCGAGCGTAGAGGTGTTATTAAAAATTATTGAGGTGTGCGGAGTGTCGGTAGAGGAATTTTTTTATGAAGATTTCGAGAACTACGAACAGGATAAACAAATACTCAATAAGTTAAAGGACCTCTCCCGCGATAAGAGAGAAGCCCTTTTAAACCTGCTAAAATAAGCCGTATAGACAGTTTTTGCCCTTGACTGCAATATACTTACGAAAGAATTGCGAGCCTTTACGCTGTGAATAAACCTATTGCTAGGTATTTGTAAGTGGTGTACCATTCACATTTTCATAATGAAACTTTCCAAACTCTGTGAAGTGAATTATGCGAATGAATCTGGAAACAAAAGCGCGGTATACTTCTGGTCTTAAAAGTTGTTCCTCTTGATATAATTTATTAAGGGGCAGATTCGAAATTATATAGACCTTGTTAAAACAAGCTGTTTTATTTGAGTAGCGTGCAGGCAGTTCCAAAGGGTATCTGTCCAAGATATTGTTTAAAAACGTAATGTCCATTTTTCCAGTAAATTCATCTAGCACTAAAATCTCTTGATTTCTATATGAATCGAAACTTCCACTATTATAATTTGTAACACGATAAATTTTGCTATTGCTATAATTTTGGTAAATATAGGATGTTTTGCCGAGCCGAGTGTCTCCATATATAAAGTATGCTTCAACGTCTCGATTTGTTGTCGAGTATTTGGCTTGTAGCTCGTCTTGTCGAAAGCGTTCCAATTTATCTGGTCCGAATTGTGAGTATAAGGTTGGGAAAGATTTTTTAATGTCCATGTTGGTTGCTCCGAGGGATAATTCCTCTAACAAATTGATTATATCAGTACGCGATCGCATCTCTGTATACTCCCCAATTTCTACAGGGGCAGCAATGCGCGTTTCCGTTTTTGTGCAGTAAGCTCGATTTGAAAGATTGGGTCCCTCTGCAGGAGATATGTGTGCAGTAAGAAAATCTTGTTTTACATTTATAAACCGCTTACTATTGGAATATACTATAAAACCTTGAATGTGGGGAGTGCCATTTTCTCCACGTTCATATTGATAAATCGCGTATTTCGGGTTGAGATTTTTTACATATTTCTCTATACAAGATAAATCTTTAAAAAACGGACGACATACAATTTTTATTATGTTTTCCTTTTCAAAATACTTTTCCACATATCTAAATTCGAACAAACATCTATTTTCGGGCTTGTTTATAGTTCTAGTATCGTAAAAATCATCTACGATTTCGTAAGGGGTGTTTTCAATGTTAACCTCTTTAAAACTGCTGTCCTCGAATATGGGGTTGTTAATTGTAAATACCCAGCGTCTTTGTCTCTTGTCATTATTAATAGCCATAAAATTCTCCTTAATTTGTCTCTTGTCCCGCAGTACCTAAAAAGATAATACTATCGGGACTGTTGTTTAGGTAATGGAATAAATCATCGAGATTAACAAGATATTTGTTTCCAGACTTAAAGTGCTTGACATACCCACTTTTACAAAGCAGCCGAATAAAATTCTCGGTTACGGCGGTGTTGTTGTCTAATGATTTTATTTCATTAAGACATTGGGGAATAGTTCTGATTCTTACAGGAGTTGAATTCATTTTTTTACCTCCAAAAAATTTTTTATTTCGCGCGATAGTAATAAATACAGACGAACTCCATAATCAGGAGGGGTAAGTTTGACAAAATCAAGCAAATGTTGTATTATTTTGTAAAATAACATAGTATGGTGTTTATTCAAATGAAATTATCAGCAGCAGATAAATCGACTTTAATTGACTTTGGCAATCGGCTTAAACGAGTATTATTACGGTTAAAAATTAAACAAAAAGACTTTGCCGAAAAAATAAATGTTACACCTAATACCGTTTGCTTATGGGTAAAAGGGAAAAGAGATATATCACTAACATATCTATATAGAATCATAGATTATTTTCACGATTCTTTCCCAGACTTCAATGCAGTTTTAGAGTTGTGTCCTGATATGGTTTTAAATGAGCAAAGAAATATAACAAGCATACAACGTGAGAATATAATAAGCCGTCTACAGAGTTTGCCTGAAGACTTACAATGCGAAGTAGCCGTAAAGTGTAATCTATCAAAGTGGGACGAAATATTTGAGGATTCTTTAATTTCTGCAGCTAAAAAAATATTGAGGTCAACTCGATGAGAATAATTAAAAGTTGCATTTTTTGTAAACAGGATAGTACCAGTTCGAAAAGCGTGGAACACATTATACCTGAATCATTAGGGAATGATGAACTTATCTTAGATGCTGGAATTGTGTGTGACAAGTGCAACAACTATTTTTCGAGGGAAATAGAGGGGCCTGTATTGAACTTAGATGGTTTTAAACGGCTAAGATTCTATGAGTTAATAGAGAGCAAACGTGGACGGATTCCGAATTGTAATGTTATGTTGTGTGGAGAAGAATGTGAAGTTCATTGGCAGGAAATAAATGGTGAAAATAGTTTAATGATAGAGGTATGACCCGAAACGGCTTTCAGACTAATTAATAACACTCCTAAACTGATGATATCAAAAGATATAGATCTAGATGATAAAGAACATAAATATGAAATATCTAGATTTTTAACAAAAATCGCTATTGAATATTATGTTTTCTTATATCTACAAGGACAAGTTCAATCCGATGAAGAATTAGAATTAAAATTTGACGAGCAGTTATCTAAATTAATTAAATATGTTAGATACGGAAGAAAAGATAAAAAGGCGATTCATTATGATGTCTCTAAACATAATGGATATACGCCATTATCAAGAATACCAACAGAAATGAAAATAAAGTTCTCTATTGAATCGAGCGACTTGATATTTAACCTTTTAATCTGCAATACTGAGTTTAAACTAAATTTATCTAAAGCAAATGTTTAAGAAATAAGTGTAAAAAAATTCGTAAAAGTGTATATAGGTTATGTAAATAGGATTACTTTTTACAAAGCAGAGGCATATAATAAAAAATAGTAAAAAGCTAATGAACAGCTTGTGTAATATTGATTATATATACCGTATAGATCTTATTTTAGGTACTTAATATATTTGGTAAGGTGGAGGTCCCGGGTTCGAATCCCGGTAACAGCTCCACAAAAAGACACCCCGAAGGGGTGTTTTTTTGTGAAGCTGATGACGATTCGATGCGCCACAGTGCAAGCAAATATACACAATAATTACGGAATTGAAAGATAATTTAAAATAATGTGTAAAAGAAATTCGGCGCAAAGTAACTCGCGCTATCACGCCTTGCGGCGAAAGGGGGAAAGACCGTGCGCGAGGAAAGCGCACAATCCCGAGGATAATAACACACGATATTTAAGCAAAGCTTTGTAGCGGAAAGTATTGCAAACAGTAATCCCTTGCCGAACACGGAGTGTTCTATTGACAAAAAAGCTTAAATATGATAAATTGTGTGTAGGCTACAAAATAGCTATAAGTAAATTTTCGGGAGGACGATTATGAAAAGTATCACTACATTGGATTTGCAATACGCCCACAGATTTTACGGATTTAAGGGTGAAGCGCAGTATCTTCACGGACACACCGGCACGCTGACAATCGAGGTAGAAGACACTGTTGTCGACGGCGTTAATATGGTTTTCCCGTGCAACGAGGTAAAAAAGACGGCTTGGGAAGTTTTACAAAACTTTGACCATGCGCTTGTTCTGCGCGAGGACGATCCTCTGCTCCCTGCTATATTAAACGTTTACGAGGCTCAGGGTATTCGCAACGGCGCGCCCACTAACAAGCAAAAGGGGCCTGCGTTCAAGACCGAGCTTGCGACCGCATACCCCGAGTGCCGTCTTGTTGTTACCAAGGAAACGATGACGGTAGAGGGCATGATTAAAATTGTTTACGATCTTTTAAAGGACAAACTGAACATCGTAAAGCTCACCTTTACAAGCGGTGTGAACGGCGCAACGGAAACCTACAAACCCCAAAACAAAATCGACCGTTGCCCGTTGTGCGGAATTGCGCTTAACGAAAAAGGCGTTTGCCCCAAGTGCGGCTATAAAAAATAAACCTGTCGCGAAGAAAACCGCACCGAGTACAAATACATAAAAACAAACGGCAGCACGACCGAAAAGGTTTGTTGCCGTTTTTGTGTTGAGATTTTACGTCGCAAAAAAATTCCGATAAAAATTGAGTGGGTTTTCGAGGTGTTACTTAAAATGCTTTGCGACAACCTCGAGAATAAGCGCGAGCTTTTTGGGTTCTGCGGACGGCGCGGCCGGGTTTGTCGGGATAAAGGCAGGCGAGACGTCTAAGCCGAATATCGACTTTAACCACACGGCGGAAAGAAGATACCGTCCGTAAACAAGGTGCATGTGGAACCCGTCGCGGCATATAGATTGGCCGCCGCGCGAAATATCGAACTCGGGCGTTTTTCGTATTTCTTCCACGACGTCGCCGCACGGAATAACGGGAAGCGAATATTTATCCGCAATCGCCATATACGCCGCGCGCGACCGATTGTACATTTCGGCGCGGTCGCGGTTGTATCTGATAAAAAGAGGGTGCGTGCTGTTCGACTCGTACGCCCAGGTCTGCATAATGTGTATTTTCGATTTAGGGGCGGCGGAACCGAGATAGCCGAAAAGCTTTCCGGCGTACGGCTCGTACGTGTCGAGCCAGCCGCTGTCATGGCTCGATTGCTGGGTAACGATTTCGTCCCAGTCCGTCGACTCGACCACCGTTCGCAGTCCCGAGTATTTGTCGGTAACGGCGCCGTTAACCTCGACGAGATACACGGTGTCGTTGCTCTCGAGGTTTTCGGCATGGCGTTCGAGCGAGCAGCCGCCGATATACAGATTGACGACGGTAAGATTAAGCCCGGCGCTTTTTGCCGCGTCGTGTAAAAACACGGTCGCGTCGCGCGAAAAGCTGTTGCCTATTGCAAGAATTGTGCGTTTGTCTTTCATAAAAATTCAAAAATAAGCGAGCACAAAGTGAAGATTGAAAAGGTGGCCGCCTTGCGGCATTAAGGTAGAGATTCTTCGCTTCGCTCAGAATGACAATAAAGCGAGCGTTAGTGTAAAAGTTATGTTCCTTTTTGTCATCCTGAGGCTTTGTCGAAGGATCTCGACCTTACTTACTTCTTCTTTATTCACTATTACTTGTTACTTTATTAAATGTCGCCCCGACGCCACCTCGTGGCGAGTGAATAGATAATAGAGAATAGTGAATAAGTAGCCGTCTGCGGCGGCATTAAGGTCGCCCCGACGCCACTTCGTGGCGAGTGAATAGGTAATAGAAAATAGTGAATAAGTAGCCGCCTGCGGCGGCATTAAGGTCGCCCCTCATCCACCGCAAGCGGTCCCCCTTCCCCCACGGGG
>JAFLTD010000081.1 GCA_022510625.1 Lachnospiraceae bacterium | reverse complement strand
GCCAACTGCCATCGAAAAACTTCCCCCGGAAGATTTTCGATGTTATGGGTATCGCTCCGGCGACACCCATTTTCTTTTTGCGAAAAAGAAACAAAAATGAGGACGAAGGGACGGTGAGAACGAATGGCGATCTACCATCTGGAAGCAAAGGTTGTCAGCCGTGGCACAGGGCGATCCGCTGTTGCCGCCGCTGCGTATATGAGTTGCTCCCAAATTCTGAACGACTATGACGGCGTGCAGCACGACTACACCCGCAAGCAGGGGCTTGTCTGGCAGCAGATATTTTTGCCGGAACACGCTCCTGCTGAGTGGCAAGATCGAAGCGTTTTATGGAACGCCGTAGAGGAAAATGAGAAAACAAAGGACAGTCGCCTTGCCCGTGAGTTTGTGGTTGCCCTACCCATAGAATTGAAGCAACCCGAATGGCAGGAACTGTTGACCGAGTTTGTTCAGGATCAGTTTGTATCTGACGGGATGTGCGCCGACGTCTGTATTCATGATACGGACGGACACAATCCCCACGCTCATATTATGCTGACCGTGCGCCCGTTGGATGAACAGGGCAAGTGGCAGTACAAGACCGAGAAAGAATATCTATGTGTCCGAAAGGGAGAGGAACGGGGCTTTACTTCCTCTGAATTTAAGACGGCACAGGCTGACGGTTGGGAGAAGCAGTATCAATACAAGGTTGGAAAAAAGAAAGTATATATGCCGCCCTCTGCTGCCGAAGCGCAGGGATATGAGCGGGTATCCAAATATCCCAAAAGCACAAAATACGGCAGACAAAATCCCATCTCTGCTCGGTGGAACAGCGACGAGCAGCTTGTCCTCTGGCGGGAAGCGTGGGCGGATACCGTCAACCAAAGTTTGGAACGCAGCGGTATGGAGGAACGCATCGACCACCGCAGCCACGCCGCACGGGGATTGGACGAACAGCCAACCGTCCACGAGGGCGTGATCGCTCGTGCTATGGAACGGAAAGGTATTGTTGCAGACCGCTGTGAGTTGAATCGGCAGATCAAGGCAGACAACGTTCTACTGCGGGAATTGAAATCGTTAGTTCAGAAGCTAATGGATGCAGTAAAAAACACCATTCCGGTCATTGCTGAGGCTATGGAAACAGTACGCCAGAAAATGATTATCTTCCGGTATCATCTTTTGCACATTAAGTCTGGAAAAACACAGATTAACAATACGCTCCAAGTTGTTCAGCCAGACATAAAGCGATATGAGAATATAGTTAAACGGCTCAAGGTCAAGGTTCGAGAGCGCCAGGTACTGCTGGAAGAAAAGAAAACAATACCAGCAATCCATATATTCCGGCATCGGGAGTTGTCCCAAAAGATTGCCGCTTTGACCGAAGAGATTGAGGAATTGAAAAGCGAGAAGGCTCTGTTACTCAATCAGGTTGGTTGTGCAGACGATCACGGCATGGCCGAGGTTAAACAGCGCGTTGCTTCTATGGAATCCTCGCTGGAAAAGCTGAACCAACGGGAGAAAAAATATACTGCTGAACTGGATGCGGCACTTGTGCAGTACGCTGAGTTGCAGCGGCAGACAACGGACATAGACACCATGGAACTGGATATGGTCTGTCAGGCTATTCGGCCTAACAGGGAGCGTGAGACAGTCCAACAGCTTCAAACCGCCTATGGAAAGCGGTTTGATTCCGGGATGCTGGCGCAGAGCGGGAAAGATGTTGCCCATATGCTGGATGAGGCAGCGGAGCCAGTGTCTATTCACCAGAAACTCCGGCAGTCATATGAGCAACAAAATAAACGGCATCCTACAAAAGACTATAACCAAGAGCGGTAAATGTCAAAATCTACCCGATATTGTTCAACTGTTTTCGAAGTTTCTCGTTCGCTGGGAGAAAAAACGGAAAACTACCTTGCTTTGCTACATTTCGCCTGCGCTATTATACTGTCTGTCGCAAATTACGCCCTGTTCATCGTTGACCATTTGCGGATAGTCTCTGAATGTTTTCCCGCAGATACTATTCAACAACAACCAAGCTATTCAATTAGTCATAGATACTCTAATGTTGCAAATTTTTATCATGCCCTCATTTTCTATTGTGTCAACTGGATGTATAACAAAGCAGATTTCTGAAATCTGCTTTAGAGCTTCACTTTGTAATTCAATCAGCGGCACACTGAATTTATTATTCCCATAGTGGATAGGAAACTGAAAGGTTTTGAGAATTCGGTTATTATCTGAAAACTTAAATTCTAAATCAATTTTTGATAATGAGTTTGTGAAACTATCAATCTCGAAAGCAATACAACTGTTTTCGTTTAAGGCTAAAAATTGCTCAAAATCAACTTTGTCAACAAATCCATATACAAGGCTAACAAAATTCGGGCGTTCTCCTCCAATTTCATACGGATCGAGGTTAAAATTAAAGGTTGTTTCGGCTTCCATCAAACTGTAGGAAACAAAATCTCTCTTATCCCGAATCGCAACATTATCAGCACAAAAAACATTGATATTGGCTTTAGCAAATAAATCGGTGCGCATAAGCAAAAGCCTACGGATTTCATTTATAAACTCACGAATGCGTTTATTTTGTCCAGTGCGGAAATCTTGAATGTTTTCCAAAATTACTCGGTAAACTTCCGCATCGTCAATTCTTGCTACCTCAATGTCACCAAGTGGTGTGCCTGACAGTGCATTTACTCTAAGCGGCGGAATGCACAAAGGGTAAATATATTGTTGACTCTTTGCTCCGTTCAAGCTCTGTAATTGCGAATAGGCAAAGCCTAATTCAATCATACAAAACTTGCTACTAAAATAATTTTCTGAGATTAAGGGGAGAAACACATCGCACTTTTTTAACCGTGTGGCTATAGATTTCATAAAATTTTCCCCTACCGGGATAGCTCCAGAATCAGAAGAGCAAAAGACCTCAATATCGTTACTAAGAGACTCCAAAAAACTGGAAACCTTGAGTGCAATTTCTCGATCTTTTGTAGAATGGCTGATAAAAATTTTCATATTGTTTTCCTCACTTTTACCAATATTTTGAGAAACCGGGTTTCTATAGAAAACTCAAAATTGTTCAGAATCTAATTTTGTCAAAAATGATTCTTACGAACACCTAACTCTTTGCCCATTTTAATGTTCTTCTCTCGATAGATTTCTCCTTCGCCACATCAAATATGCTTCGTAATCTCTTAACGCAGCAAGTTCCTTCTGCGTTAAGCTTTCCAATCTCCGATGTTGCACGTAGGCGGGGTCGACATCAGACAAGCCTAACAAATAGTCGGCAGAAACTTGGTAAAGACGGCATATGGACACCAACATCTCGTGCGGCGGCGAACTTTTTCCTTGTTCCCAGCTCCGGACTGTTGAGACGGCAACATTCAATTTCTGCGCTAAATCAGTCTGCTTATCACCATGATCTTTCCGAACTTCAGATAGGCGTTCTCCAATCATTTACCCACCCCCCACCTTCATAGTATAGATAAACTTATTAGTCGCAACAGAAAATAATATTATACTTGCCATATCTATCAGATTATGATATCATTCTTGTTACTTCCAGCGGAAAAGATAAGATATTTATTAGTAGTAGGTGGTAAAAATATGCAGAACTTGACCATTTCACAGCAAAACATTTGGAATCTCCAGAAATATTACGAAAGAACCACAATATCTGCAATCTGCGGTGCAATCTACTTTAAGGATGAGATTGACGCAGGAATCCTTAAAAGGGCGGTCAACCACGTAATCGAACACCAGAGGGGCCTGCGTCTACGCTTCTATGAAGAGAACGGTAAGGTTATGCAGTGGGTGACCGAGTACCAATACGAGGAGATTCCTATCATAAAATTTTCGGACAAGGAATCACTGCGTGGATATGCGCTCCAATGCGCCCAAACGCTGACTAACCTGACGGACATTCCCCTATATCACTTTACCATTTTCCAGCTAAACGGGCAAACTGGTATAGTGACCGCTTTGAGCCACCTGATATCGGATGCATGGACACTGAGCCTGCTTGCCAAGCAAATTTCGGATGCCTATTGGGAACTGGTTCAAGGTAATCCCTGCGATAACAAAATCTGGGACTATTTAGATCATGTTCATGCCGAGGAAGAGTATCTTGCTTCAAGTCGCTATGAAAAAGATACCAACTATTGGCAGGAGACGTATCCAGATAAACCGGAATCGACCACAATTAAGCTGAGCACTGCTGCGACCACAACTATTGCGGCTAAACGAATCACAAGCACATTTGGCGGTGAATTGACAGAGCTCATTGGGCAATTTTATGAAAAAACAGGCATAACACCAGCGGTTTTGTTTGAAACCGCAGTCATACTCTACTTGGCAAAAATTAATCCGGACAACACGACCGTGACGATCGGCACCCCTGTCTTGGGGCGGTACAACGCTCGTGAAAAGAATACTGCGGGAATGTTTATATCCACAATGCCACTTACGATTCCGGTTTCTGTGTCTGATACGGTGGAGGCACTCGCAAACCGTATCATGGATAGTCATAGAGAATTATTCCGGCACCAACGGTATCCCTATAGCAGCATTCTGCGGCAACTTCGGGAAAAGCATAATTTTACTGGTAACCTATATGATGTAATGGTCAGCTATCAAAACGCCCAGACGGGCGTAAATGCGGAAACGGAATGGTTCTCAAACGGATATAGCGAAATTCCCTTTGTATTACATATTGACAACCGGGACAATGACAACAGCTACACATGGACGGTTGACTATCAAACAGAGGTGTTTCGCCAGGAGGCAGAGATCCGGCTCATTATGGATAGGTTGGAACATATTCTCCAGCAGATTCTAATAAATCACAAAATTTCAGTAAGCAAAATCAGCATTATTCCAGATGTTGAGTATCAGCGGATGATTTTTGAGTTCAATGACACTGCGGCGGAATACCCGAAGGACAAGTGCATCCATGAGTTGTTTGAGGAGCAGGTGAAGAAGACGCCGGATAAGACAGCGGTCATTGCCTGCGATCGGACGCTCACCTATGGAGAACTGAATGAGCAGGCCAACCGCATTGCCCACGGCCTGATTGAGCAAGGCGTGAAATCTGGAGATTTTGTTGCCTTTGTACTCCCAAGGAGAAGCTATCTCATTGCCGCAATGTTCGGTATTTTGAAAGCGGGTGCGGCATATTTGCCCATGGACCCAGATTACCCCAGAGACAGAATAAACTATATGGTTGAGGATAGCAAAGCGGCTTTCCTTATTACTGAAGAAAATATCACTACACTGTTATCGCACAATAATAATTGCAATCCGAAGGCAGAGATTACTTCGGATAATCCTTGTTATTGTATTTTTACTTCTGGCTCCACAGGTCGGCCAAAGGGCACAGTGTTAACGCATTGCAATGTCGCAAATTTCACCGCCAATAACAATAATAATGTTGTCAATAAAATCATAAAGAGCAGTTACAGAAGCATTGTATCTGTAACTACAGTCGGTTTTGATATTTTTGTTACGGAGAGTATTCTGCCCCTTTTGAACGGATTGGAAATCATTCTGGCAGATGAAAAGCAAGCTTCAATTCAGTCTGAACTAAATACATTGCTATTGCGACAAAAAGCAGATGTTTTGCAGACAACTCCGACAAAAATGCGGTCATTAATTGGGGATGCCGCCGAACGCGCATATCTGAGATCACTGAAAGCAATTATTTTAGGCGGTGAAGCAGTTGATAGTTCCCTTGTTTATACACTGAGGCAGTTGACATCTGCTCGTATTTTCAACATTTATGGTCCCACGGAAACAACGGTGTGGTCTACAAATACTGAAATTTTATCAGATGAAGATATTGCTATCGGTAAGCCCATTGCCAACACGCAAATCTACATTGTAGACCGTTATATGCAGCCGGTCCCCATCGGAGTGGCAGGCGAATTGTGCATTGCCGGTGATGGCGTAGGCGCGGGCTATCTGAACCGCCCGGAACTGACGGCGGAGAAGTTCATCGACAATCTCTTTGGGAACGGAAAACTGTACAAAACTGGTGATTTGGTCTATTGGCGGGAAGATGGCAATATTGTCTATGTCGGCAGGAATGATTTTCAGGTTAAAATTCGTGGCCTGCGCATTGAACTTGGTGAAATTGAAACTGCAATGGGTGAATTTCCTTGCATTAATATGGCGGTTGCAACTGATAGGCGGGATGAAAACAACCGTCAATATCTGGTAGGATACTATACAGCAAGCGATACTGTGAATGAGAAAGATTTACGGCAGCATTTGGCGGCAAAACTGCCAAAGTATATGGTGCCGAACTACTTTGTACGCTTGGAACGGATTCCTACAACGCCCAGCGGGAAAACGGATAGAAAGGCGCTGCCTCTGCCGGATTTCACGGTACAGATGGAGGAATACTCTGCGCCTGAGACGGGAACAGAGCGCAAGCTTGGAGAGATATGGAGCGAACTGCTGCATATTGACAGAGTGGGACGGACAGACGACTTCTTTGACCTTGGCGGGGACAGCCTGATGGCAATATCCGCACTCAGTAAAATAAAAGCGGCGTTTCAAGTAGAGTTATCCGTGAAAGACATCATGGAAAACTCGGTGTTGAAACAGCTTGCAAGTTTTATTGATAAGGCCGGCTACGCAGAGAGCAAAATCCGCGCCGTCCACAAGGACAAGTATGTTTTGTTACCTCAGCAAAAGGCTATCTACGCGTTCATACAGAAGGATCCGCAGTCGCTAGCGTACAATATGCCAACAAGAGTGCGTCTCCCGTCGGGTATAGATCGAGAGCGCCTAAAAAGCTGCATTAAAGGAGTGATTGACCGGCACAGGTCTTTGAAAACCCGCATCGTTGCCGAAGACAGCGAACTGTATGGAATTTATGATGCTGATGCCAATATCGTATTTGAGGAATACTCAACTGACGATTACAGCGGATTCTTGAGACCATTTGTGCTGGAAGAAGCTCCTCTGGTGCGGATCGGTTTTACAGAAGATTCTCTCCTGTTTGATATACACCATATTATTGCGGATGGGGAGTCGCTGAATACCATTTTGTATGATATAATGATGCTGTATAACGGTGTGGATACGGCTTTGGCAGATATCCAATTCTCTGATTATTCCCATTATTTCTATCATGTGGACTTTTCCGAGCATAAGGAATACTTTAAAAATATGCTTCGGTGCGATTTTGAACCGGTTGTGCTGCCGCAGAAAAGGCTTGAAAACCAGGCGGGCGGAACGTCCGGTGTATTTCACATTTCACAAGATCTGTTTGAGCAAGTGCGCCGGTTGGCTCGGGCAAATAGCCTGACAGAAACTATGCTGTTTCTCGGGGCATATGGAATATTGCTTTCCAAGTATTCGGCACAAAAAACGATTTTGAGCAGTGTTGTACTGTCCAACAGGACGCACAGTGAGACCCAGGGCATGGTAGGGATGTTTGTCAACACCTTGCCGGTCTGCCTGTCAGTTGATGGTGAAACAGCGGAGTATTTTGAGAAAATCAAGACACTGGTGCTGAACCTGTTCCGGTACCAGGAGCTGCCCTTTCTGGAAATTGCCGATGCAGTAGGCATGAATGACAAAACGGTGGTCAATACTGCGTTCGTCTATCAGGCAGATGGGAAGAAACGGCTTACTGTGGGTGGGCAGGACTGTGAGCCGGAATGGATAGCGACAGGAGCAGCCAAGTTTGATCTACTGTTTGAATTGACCCCGAGTGAAGCTGGATGCGAGGTAAGAATTGAGTATGACTGCGGGAAATATGACGATCTTTTGGTTGCCAATTTGTTTGCGGCATATGAGAGAATCCTAAAGCAGCTTGAAAAAAAGAAAACTTCTGATATTTCCGTCCTTTCGGAGGAAGAATATCAGAAAGTAGTTTTCGATTTCAACAGAACGGCGGTGGACTATCCCAGAGACGTATGTATCTATCAGTTATTTGAGGAGCAGGTGGAACGCACACCGGATAAAATTGCGCTGATATTTGCGGGCAAAAGCTACACCTACCGGCAGTTGGACGAGCTTTCCAATGGACTGGCGGTTTCCATGCGCGGCCTTGGCATTCAGCAAGGCGACATGGTGGCAGTTCTGCTCAACAGAGATGAAAAGGTAGTTCTTGCACAGCTGGCCGTGCTGAAAATAGGAGCGGTGTTCATTCCCATTGACAGTCGATACCCAGAAGATCGGATCAGGTATATCCTCTTCGAGAGCGGCGCGAAGATTATTTTCAAGAACATGGACAATGAGCTTGCGGTTCCTCAGGCGTGGAACATTGAAGATCTGGACATGACGCCAACGACTTCTATTGAGCATCCTCCCGTTGGTGCCAGAGATACCTGCTATATCATCTTCACATCTGGCAGTACGGGAGCGCCCAAGGGATGTACTCTGACGAACCGAGGGCTTGTGAATTTCTGCCGGAACAATAATATCCTTGAAACCTGCAATAAACTGAACCGGCAAATTTGCATCAGCGTCAACACGATCTCGTTTGATTATTTCATTGCGGAATCGCTTCTGCCGCTGACAAATGGCTATACCGTTGTTCTCGCCAGCGAGGAGGAAAGTGTCAATCAGGAACAATTCGTCAATCTGGCAATATCCACACAGGCAAATATTATCCAAACCACGCCCACCAGATTTAAGCTGTATTTTGATGACATACGGGATTTGTCCTATATGCGGCAATTTGATGTGATCGTCACTTCCGGCGAGGCTCTGCCGTTGGAACTACTGAACACCTTCCGCAAAAACAGCAACGCAAAAATCTTTAATCCCCTTGGCCCCAGTGAGTGCAGTGTGTGGATTGCTGGTGGGGAACTTCATCTGAACGGCCATGAAGTTACTTCTGATGACATTACCATTGGCAGGCCCATTGCTAATACTCAACTGTACATCCTCGATCAGGATCATCATCCCCTTCCCATTGGTGTGGCGGGAGAGCTCTGTGTTTCCGGAGATGGCGTGGGAAATGGATATCTGAACCGCCCAGATTTGACGGCGGAACATTTTATGCCCAATCCGTTTATCCAAGGCAAAACCATGTACCGCACGGGCGACCTTGCCCGCTGGAGAGCCAATGGGGAAATCGAGTATCTTGGCCGGATCGACACACAGGTAAAAATTCGCGGCCTGCGAATTGAAATCGGAGAAATCGAAAGCGTTATGGCTGGATTTGCCGGTATTGATGCTGCGGCAGCAGCGGACAAGCGGGATGCAAATGACCGCCAATATTTGGTTGGGTACTATACTGCGAAGGATACCATAAATGAGAAAGCCTTACGAGAATTCTTGGCGTCAAAGCTCCCCAAGTATATGGTCCCCAATTATTTTGTACAGGTGTCGCAAATTCCAACAACGCCCAGCGGGAAAACAGACAGAAAGAATTTACCCACCCCGGATTTTTCAACTGGATCATATGAACGCAAACTTGTCCTGCCACGCAATGAACGAGAAAAGACGCTCTGCAGAATTATTGGTGAGCTATTGAACGAGCCACAAGTGAGTATTCAAGATGACTTTTTTGAGTTGGGTGGGGACAGCCTAAAAGCAATCGAATATGTATCAAAGGCGCATGGGGTAAATATCTATTTTACTCTGCAAAATGTGTTTGACTACCCGACGGTAGAAGCATTGTGTGATTATTTGCGAGAGCGGCCCAGGACTCAATTTACCTACGAGGAAGAACGGCTCGCAAGCTACAGACCCATACTGCAAAAGAATGTGTGGAATCCAGATTTTGTTCCCCTGCGCAGTAAGCTGGGGGCTGTGTTGCTGACTGGTGGGACAGGGTTCTTAGGGGCGCATCTCATTGACGCGCTAATGAAAAAAGGCGTTGACCAGGTATACTGTTTAGTTCGCAGTGGAAGCGGGATAGATGCGGGACAGAAACTTCTTCAGCAGCTGCACTACTACTTTGGGCAGCAATATGACGATGCGTTTGGAAAGACTATCATTCCAGTTTCCGGGGATCTGGAGAAAGAAGATGTTGGGGATAGCTTGCCTGCGATTGTGAACTATGTCATTCACGCAGCGGCCTCCGTAAAGCATTACGGCTCATGGAAATACTTCAAGAGCGCCAATGTCGAGGCAACGAGACGCATCACGGACTACGCCTTGAAAGCGGGAGCAAAGCTCATACATATATCCACGATCAGTGTGTCAGGTAACGATCTGGCGGACCAGTTCGACGTATACGTTTCAGAGGAAGAGAAGCATTTTTATGAAAGTTCCCTGTACATTGAACAGCCGCTGGATAATGTGTATGTGCGAAGTAAATTTGAGGCGGAGATGGTAGTTCTGGACGCAATGCGGGCCGGGCTGCAAGCCAATATTATTCGTGTGGGCAATTTGACAAGCCGCAAGTCTGATTTGAAATTCCAGCCGAATTATAAGAATAATGCTTTTTTGAAACGAGTAAAAGCTGTGCTGGAGTTGGGGTGTTTTCCTGATTATTTGATGCCAATCTATGCGGAATTTTCGCCGGTAGATACGGCAGCGGAGGCGATCGCGGCCATTGCGGAACACATGAATGATCAATACACGGTGTTCCATGTAAACTCGAATAAAGGACTGTATTTTGATAAGATACTGGAGTATTTAGACCGTGCGGGATATCCAATGCAGATTTTGGATGGCGCCTCATTCGCCAGGCTTATTCGCAGTACGATTGATTCGCGGCAGGCGTATATCTTCGAGGCATTATCCAACGATTTGAGCCAGGATGACCAGCTGCAATACGATTCCAATATCCGTATTGAGAACGACTTTACGGTCCAATATCTCAAAAGCATAGGATTTGAGTGGCCGGATATCGACTTTGCGTATATAGAGGGTTACTTGCGATATTTCATGCAGCTTGGCTACTTTGGGGGGGCAAACAATGACACGGAATAAAGATTACCCTTTGTATGAACTGGAAGAGTACGAAAGCCTCAGCCAAATGGTATGTGAAAAAGCTCGAACGTGCCCGGACAAAATTGCGTTCCAATTTATGCGGGGGAAAAATATCCAAAGTATCACCTATCGCAAATATTTGGAAGATATCGTGGTTACAGGCAAGTATCTTTCTAAGCGCTATGATCGACAAACCCATATCGGGATTCTGGGTGAGAACTCCTATCAATGGCTTGTGGTATTTATGGCGGCAGTGATGAGCGGAAATGTAGCAGTGCCATTGGATAAGGAATTGGATGCCGCTGGCATCCAAGACTTGCTGACCAGAAGTGATTCAGAAATATGTGTTTATTCTGATTCGTACAGCGATATTGCAAGAGAGTTGGCAGGAAATAGCCCGGTAGAATTTCTTTCAATGAATGTCTTGACACAAACGTTAAACGTCAGAGATGTAGATTTCAAAATTTTAGACGAATGGCGCACTTTCAGTAAAAAAGATATAGCAGCGATATTCTACACCTCCGGAACCAGCGGCAAGAGTAAAGGGGTGATGCTCAGCCAGGAAAACATCATAGAGGATATCAACTCGGGATGCAAAAATTTTTGCCTTGATGGAAATACCCTTGTCGTTTTGCCGTTCCATCACGCTTTTGGACTATTGACGGCGGTTTTTGCATCTTTCAACTTTGAGCATACCATCTTTATCAATTCCAGTTTAAAAAATGTGAACCGCGATATGTTGATAGGAAAGCCTAAAATGATAATGATGGTACCGCTGTTTGTTGAAACCTTTCATAAAACTATATGGCGCACAGCAAAAACTCAGGGCAAGGAAAGAAAATTGCGGTTTGGGATGACTTTAAGCGGTGCGTTACTCCATTTGGGAATTGATATTAGAAAATATCTGTTTCGTTCCATTTTGGAAGGCTTTGGCGGTGAGTTAAAGTATATTGTTTGCGGAGGTGCTGCGCTTCAAAAAAAATATATCCGTGAATTTCGTAGTTTTGGAATTGAGATACTAAATGCTTATGGAATCACTGAATGCTCACCGGGAGTTACTCTAAGTCGGAATCATTACCATAAAGATAATCGTGTTGGGCCGGTTATAAAGGGCTGTGAGGTCCGTATTAAGGCAGATACTGATAATTCCCGATGTGGTGAAATCCAAGTACGAGGAAAGAATGTTATGTTGGGATACTATCGCGATGAGCAGGCCACAAAAGCTGCATTTGATGATGGCTGGTTTAAAACGGGTGACTTAGGGTACATCGACAAGGACGGATTCCTTTCTGTGGCCGGACGGATAAAAAATCTGATCATTTTGTCCAACGGTGAAAATGTCTCCCCTGAGGAATTAGAAAATCTGTTGCTGGATCATGAATTGGTCAAGGAAGTTTTGGTCTATGCTGAGAATGAAGCTATTACAGCAGAGATTTTCCCAAACTCAGAAGCGGGCTTTGAAGATTTGCAGAAACAGCTTCAAGATATTGTTGATGTCTGCAACCGAAAACTGCCTGCGTACAAAAGGATTCAGCGGCTAAAGATTCGTCAAACAGAGTTCCCCAAAACGACAACGCAGAAAATCAAACGATAGGAGATATTCAAAAATGCTGGAAAAAGTTAAGAAAATTCTGTTGGATTATACTGAGGTCCCAGCCAGCGAGATTACGTTGAAAACCGATTTGGTGAAAGACTTGGACTTAAATTCACTGGATGTGGTGAATATCGTAGTTGCTTTTGAAGATGAATTTGAAATTGAGATTCCAGATCAAGTAATCAGTACCTTGACAAAAGTGGAGGATATTGTAAAATACTTAGAGGAACATGTATAAGCTGTATTTATTTGACGAATACGAGCAAATAACCGAAGATTTTGTCGTTCGCGCACTGCAATTTCTTCCAGAGAACCGCCGCATTCGTGCGCTGAGGTATCGCAGAACGATTGACAGATGGAATTGTGTGATTACGTATTTGATGCTCCTATATGGCCTGCGAGAGTGCTTTGGCATCACTTCTTTTGAACT
>JAFLTD010000080.1 GCA_022510625.1 Lachnospiraceae bacterium | reverse complement strand
CAAATTTCTTTCTATCAAAATTATAAACACCAATGCTATTATTACCCGAAAAGTTTTTTAAATAAAACTGTGGAACATAATGATTATAGGTCTTTGGCTCTTTTTTATTTCCCATCTATGATTACTCCTGATTTTTTTCATTTAGATAAGTTTATATCCTTATTTACAGTTAATCAGCACTATAAAAACAGTATCTATCTTTTATATATGGGATAATAAATTACAATTCCGATAAATCTTACTCATCGGAAGCAACCTCTTTTGTTACGTTAACTTTCGCATTACTGTACTTGACAACATCTTTAATTACCTGCTTCTGTATAGCAGAAATCAGAAGCGCCATCACCTGATAATCTGGCTCACCATCCTTTGTGGGCAGCATAATATCAAGGGTATCAGCATCTTTTGGATAGAAATTGTGACCATAATCAAACTTGCCAGTATGAGCAGCCTTGTGAATGGCGGAAGCCACAAAGATTGCTGCTTTCATCGAAAGTGCTTCTGTATGTACTACCGCTATATGGTCATCAGCACCATATCTAAAATTGCGATACTTTGCAGACCCAAACATATCGATAGTTGTTGTATTCTTTTCAAATACCTTCACCTTGTTACCAATGAACGCAGAAACACCTTCTTCCGCCTCGCCAGCAGTAACAAACGGAAGTGTACCCATAATACGATCTTCACTTTTCAGTCGTTCCCCACGAGTCGATTTTCCAAACAGAGCTTCAAGATTATAAGAATCCCAATTAAGAGATTCGTAGTCAGCAATCGCTTTTTCTTCTTCTTGTGATAATTCATAATTATCCAGTCCACTTACTGTTAAGTAAGCTCCCAGTTTCGCTATGTGCTCCGACTCTAGCTCCGCTATAAACGACTCCATAAAATCAAAGTCAATCTCACCATTTTTCTGTGGCAATTGAATACGCTTGTTTCTTACAACATTCCATCCGCCCAACTTGTTCTTGTATGAATATATAGGCAAATTGGTGACCTTGTTGATACACATAACCATAAACAAATATTGGTTTGCAGTGATCTCCCGATTATCATCTTTCCAACATATTGCATAAGCGTCGGATAAAACCGTAAACTCTCGCGGTTGATAATATGCGCGATAAACATCACTGTTTGAAGGAATTGAAATCACATTCTTCAAAATAGTAGCACCATCTCGCCGCGTATAATAATTTAAGCCCTGATTATTAAAACTGGAAGTAAGGCACGGTAATATATACTGACCTTTTGCACGTTTAGGAAGTTCGTCTGCTTTGTACGATAGTTTTATCGTATCTATTCTTTGAAATAGATCTCCTATACTGTATTCGCCCCACTTAACGCTACTCAGCTTTTCATTAAGTGAGGCATTCATTTTCCCAGGCGATCTTCCTCTTCTTTCTGATTTTTTATGAGATTGGAAACATCCCATGCCAAATAATCCCTAATAGTTTTCTTGAAATCCTCCAACGTGGGTTTTGTATCAATCGGCGCTGTTTGGTTCCAGTCGGCACCGTTTTGGGGATCTATGGTTCCTTCGTAGTACTCTTTCTCAGTGTAGTAATGTAGCTTGCTTTTTCCAAAACGAACTAGGTCAACCACTTCAGCATAGCGTTCCTTTGCATGGTCGGTATCTCTCAGGTTGACGCTCGCTTTCTTGCGATTTGACCTTGTGTAACCGTCCACGGAAAAATCAATAAACTTTACAATGTCATCTTTCTGATGCGCTTCGCCGACACGAAATACATAAATATTAGTCTGCACACTGGATTTACCAAGGAACAGATCAATAGGCATTTTGATACTGGCAAGCAGCGTACTATGCTTCAATATTTTTTTGTTATATTCTGTTGCTTTACCTGAACCGGCAGAATTTTGAATAATAATGGCAGCATAACCCTTACTCATCATAGAGAGTGCCTTTTCGACAAAGACCATACCGTTTCCGGGTGCAGAATATGGCGGGTTCAGGACGAACGCATCGGCCGGGAACTTTTTATTCGTTTTTCCAAAGCCATATTTGCCTTTAAACTCTTTCAGCGAATCTTTGTTGATAATGTTAGAACTGCCGTCACCCATCAGAATCATATTGAGGATGGCAAGCATATAAACTTCTGAAAGAATCTCTAATCCGAGCAGCTGATTTGCTTTGATCTGAGCAGATTTGAATGCCAATGCGTCAGGAGATTTAATCTTCTCTTTTGCATCAATCAGCATTTCATTCATAGAGGCAACTAGGAGTCCGGCGGAACCGGTTGCAAAGTCCCACACATAAGAATCCTTATTGATTCTAGCCAGCCGTGCCAAAAGTGTAGCGACATAAGAGGGCGTCAAAACAACATCATTGAGCTTGTCCTGTGAAAACCCAAGCCAACTGTACATTTCATTGAACAGTTTTCCAGTGAAATCGGTACTAAGACCAATTTTGTAGTATATCCCAAGATCATCAATAATCTTTGTAAAAACGCGTTTGAGCTGACTTTCGCCGTTTTCGACCTTGTTAATATTATCGGTAGTAAGTGTATTTTGTAACGTTCTGACAATCAAATCCCGTTTTTCTGGAGGGAGATTCTTCTCGTTCAGAAATGCCTTGATTTTTCGAAGAATGATATCTCCATCACGGTTACCATCCTCAACAGATGATTTTAATTCAACCTTCTCAAGGGCAGCAACTTTTCCGGGAACACCAAGCGTCGCAATAATCGAAGCCGCCACAAGATAAACGCGATCACGTTCGCTCAAACCTTTTTCGTTTTGGTAAATGTCATTGTTGAGCTTTACCAGACTTGCGTTGATCTCCTGTTCACGACGCTCTCTAAGCCTTTCAATTTCTTCTGACGTCAGTTGCAGTTGTCTGACTTTTTCAATGAACTGATTAAAGTTGCCTTTTTTGAGAAATGATAAATCTGTATAATCGTCAACTTTTTGTCCTATGCCGAAATTGCTTTTGGACACATAGTAAACGCCAATTTCATGTTGTAGCTTACCTGTATCATCTTTATATCCTGTCATTCCGATTGCAATAATATCGGTATAGCTTGTATAGTGTAAAAGCGCATTAGCATAATGGACCGCCCCATTAACAGCATAGGAGTTGATTGTTTTGAAGTCAGGAAGGTTTTTAGCGTTTTTATTGGCAACATTGCCTTCGTCGTCAAGCTTAACAAGTTTATCCTTGTATCCCTTATATTCGATCAAAACCGGATAAATGACCAAATTCTTGTCTTTTATCAGTAGCTTTGCGTCCGGTCGGTTTCCACCTGTCCCGCCATTTTTGGAATAATAATCGTTGAGAGCTTGGTCTATTTCTGTATTTAGGGATTCCTGCTCCAGTTTATAGTCAAGTTTATAGGATTTCAGCCAACCATTCGCCAGATCGGCAATGTTAGGTTCTACGGACTGTACTTTTGCCATTTTCTTTTTCCTCCCAACTTATATAACGCTCCCTCAAAATATAATATTGCTACCACTTCACACTATATCCAATGTCATGCATTGAGTCAATAGATTGCGAGCAAAAGTTATGCTTCTATAATTAAAAAACCACATTTAAAATTCCCACTCACTACAATAACTATAGTCCATACTGATAAAATACTGGAGGGAAGAACTAGCATTGGCTCTTCTGCTGATTTTTCATTCCCAGTCTATCCGTTCCGCCTGTGCTCCATAGTTTCTTCCACTTTTTGGACAACTCTTTCATAATATGTATTTTGTTCATTTCTTGTATACATATAACACAGTTTAAATACAAACCACCACACATAAAGAGCTCGATAGGAAGAAAAATATTTATCATTTAATGTTCCATGTGCTACTTCATTCCTCATGTTAAGTCCATATTTTGAGCAAAAAACTGTATTTAATGAAAACCACAAACTTTCATCAAAACATTCCTTTACCTTGGGAAGATCCAGTACCGCATTCATACTCTTCAATTCTTCAGTATTGTCATCTTTAATGTTATACACGACCTCTCCACACATTTCTGCAAACACCCTTATTGAGTTATCAACCTGTGGCATCAGTATGCTCAAGGCGGTCAGGAAATCATCGTTAAATCCTGCCATTAATCCTTTCGTATATGCCATCTTTCTATCTTCTGGTACAAATATGCTGTCATCAACTATCTTTCTTATATCCTGCTCTGTCATTTCATAGTTAGACTGCAAAATATGCTTTACATTTGCAATTACAACTTTACTGTCAATATCTATGGAAATATAAGAATCTTTTTCCATGTATGCCCATAACGCATCTTCTTCTATTTCGTTGTTTTTCCCATATACATCTGGAAGTACAGCTTTCTTCTTTCCATTATGATCTAAGATACCGCTGCCAAACGGCATAAACGAAGTATCTTTAAACATTTTCATCGTTTTCTCTCGCAAATTCTTTGCATCAAGCATTGGAATAAACAAAGCAAAATAGCATAGTCCCTCTTCCTTATCCAGATTGCTAACCTGCTTCACAATCGTTTCTACTTCCGCTGAATGATCTATAGAAAATTTTCGTATTGGTATTTTCTCCCTTGCATCTTTTTGTATCCCTTCAATTTCCCGTAATAATTGTTTCCTCTCATCCTCTGTCCCTGCGATCTGTTTAAGCACCTGAACCGCTTTCTGAACAAAATGTACATATCGAAACATGTCGACAGGACTATCTCCCATACATTCTTTGGCTACTGCTATGAAAGCATCTGCTTTTTTCCTTCTCGCCTTCATGACTAGTGGGTCAGAAATCTTTAATTTGGTTACTTCCACATTTTTCTTTTCAGCATACAATTTCTCAAACAAAGTAACAAATAATTCTATAAAATGAATCTCCTTGCTCCTACATTCGATACTGTCTAATTGGTCTTCAACTAATGTAAAAAGCTCGTCGGCTGGTAGAATCTTATATTCATCACAGGTTTTTAATAAATGATAACGTTCGGAATAGTCAGCAGATCCGCTCTGCCCTAAAATTCTTTTTACTAAGTTTGAATAATCTTCATCTACCGTTTTCTTCTTCGATGTACTTACTTTTAAAGAAATCAGCCTGTTTACAGCAACAAAATCAGCTTCAAACTCCTGTGAAGCAGATAAATATTCTTTATATAATTGGACAGCTTTAATTGCCGAATTATAATCCTTGCCTACTACCCATAAAAAATCATATATTTTAGCCCTATTTAAAACACATATATCCCATTCAGCAACCTCTTTTAAGGCTTTATTTTTTTCTTTTGCCTGCTCAGGATTATCATACCAGTGTGATGCACAGAGCTGATACGGAATGTCTGTAGGTTCATAAATCAATTGTTCATCTACAATCTCTGACAATATGACGACAAGTACTTTTTCGTCATCATTTTCACACTGTATAGCTTGTAATTCATTTTTACATTCATCCATCTGCAGTAAAGCCTGTAATTCTTCACGGATTCTACTAAAGTCCATATCACACCTCTTAAGCCGTCTATTAGATCATTTTGAAATACTCCAACGCCTCCCTAATCGCCTCCTCTTTCTCCAGCGGACATTGTGGCACCTTAGCATTTTCCTTCTTTGACAGATTATAATTCCGCCCTACTTCCAGCCCACATTTCCTCTTAATCTGTGAAATATACAGGGATGATATTGATACCCCCCCCCGTCTGCTCTTTCACATAATCCTTTATCTCCTGATAAGTCGCGCCCTTTCGGAAGCCGGACATATCCATATCTTCCAGTGAAAAAGTCAACCCTTATTTTTCTTTGACAAAATCTCACCCTTGGAAAGCAAGGCTACCGTCTCCACATTCGCCGTCCACGGGAATTGGTCCACAGCCACGGCACGCTCTGCCTGATATCCCCGCGCTAAGAACACCTCCAGATCCCTTGCTAAGCTTGTGGGCTTACAGGAAATATAGAGAATATGCTCCACGCCGTACCGAATGATTTTCTCGAGCGCCTTGGGATGGATGCCGTCTCGGGGCGGGTCCAGAATGATAACGTCAGGTTTTTCCTCTATGTCATCCAGAACTTTCAGCACATCTCCTGCGACAAATTCGCAGTTATGTAAACCATTTAATTCTGCATTCTTCTTCGCAGCTTCAACTGCCTCTTCCACGATCTCCACACCGATCACTTTCTTAGCCACAGGTGCCATCAGCTGGGCGATCGTGCCTGTACCGCTGTACAGATCATAGACAATCTTGTCGGGCTTGTGCGGCGTTACTTTCTGCTCTGCTGCCTCTATATAGCCGCCGATATACTCCCTCGCCGTCTCATAGAGCACTTCCGCCCCGCGGCTGTTGGTCTGGAAAAAGGAAAACTGCGAGATCTTGAATTTCAGCCCCAGAAGTTCCTCATAAAAGTAGTCCTGTCCGTACAAGAGTCTCGTCTCATCGCTCTTTACCACATCCGCCAGCGAATCGTTTATCGTATGCAGGATACCGACGATTTTACCGTCTAACGGCAGGCTCAGCAGTTCCTGCTTCAATTTTTCCAATATTTGTGATTCGGTGTCGTTGTCACCGGGCACTTCCGAATCTGTTTTCCATCTCGCAACCTGCGTCGTCGTCACAAGCGCCACCAGTATTTCCCCTGTCTTAGCCGCTTTGCGCACCAGCAGATGACGAAGATACCCTGTATGCCGAAGCCGGTGGTAGAACGGGATGTCCATTCCCCGGTCCTGCAGGTTTGCAAAATAGTCCCTGACACACCGCAGAATCTTCCGATAGTCTTCATCCACAATTTGGCATTCCGTCACGGACACGATATCGTAGAAGCTGCCCCTCTTGTGCATGCCCAGTGCAAGGGGACCGTCCTTCACCTCATCACCGAAGGAAAACTCCATCTTATTGCGGTATCCGAAACTGACGGGGCTGGGCTTGATTCCCTCAAATCGATATGTATTTTCGTCCGAAACATTTCCTTCGGGTGTACTTTCTTTCACACATATCGGTTTACATAACACTGCATCAAGCAGCTTCTTCACCTGTGCCTCTTTGATCTTCAGCTGTTCTTCATAGGGCAGCGATAAGTATGTGCACCCGCCGCAGATGCCGAAGTGAGGACAGGGACTTCCGCATTCAAGCGGTGAAGCTTCAAGCACATCCATCAATCTTCCCTCCGCCTTGCCTTTTCGCACTTTATTGACTGCACACCGCACTTTCTGTCCGGGCAGTGCATTCTTGACAACGCAGACTCCATCTGCGGTCTCCACGATTCCTTTATTGGGAAAATCTACCCTCTGCACTGTTCCTTCGATAATCTGTCCCTTTTTCATTGACTCCTCCGTACTGCATAAGCAGACTCGGAATATTTCATATTCCTCGTTCGCGTTGCTCGTCTTATCTACGCAAAACGCGGGATGTATTGCGTACATCCCGCTTAGTTTACATAACTTCGCATTATTCCACGGTAACAATAATAAAACATAACGAAATTTACATCGCCACTTCAATCGCATTACCGTTGCAATTGATACTTATTATACCTACTTCTTCTCCTCCGGAACGTCGTCGTCCTCCTCGTCCTCAAAGAAATCATCATCGAAGTCGTCGTCGAAATCGTCCTCAAAATCTTCCAGATAGTCCGGAGTCAAATAGCGGTAAACCGCATACGCAATGGCCGCAACCGCCGCAATCGCACCGATGATGGCAAGCACCCACAACAGCGTATTGCTCTTCTTCTCTTCTACTTTCTTTCTGCCTAAAATCTCATTGACACCTGCATTCTCCAGTATGTCATCCAATTTATTTACAATCTCTCTCTTAGTCATGATATAACCCTCTCTTTCTATTCACCGTCACCCAGTACATGAACTATTATTATCTATAATATACCACTTCTTTATGCTTTTTACTATACACTTTTTTAAATTGTATGAAAAACTTCCTCAAATAACATATCTTGCCGAGTCATTTTATACTTTTTTCAGCTTGGCAAATCCGGCATACATGATCTTCTGGCCGGCTTCGTCGAACACCACCGTCACCTGCGCGTCCCGAGGACCGTCCTCGATCTTTAACACCGTCCCTTCACCGTAACGCATATGCCGCACCCTGTCGCCCTCACCGTATTCCAGTGCCTTGCCGCCCACCGGTGCGAGGGATACCTCTCCGATACCGGATGCTGCTTTCGAGATATAAGGCTGATTCTCTGCGGCGGTGCGCTTGGGTCTTACCACCGCCTTCGGTTTCGCCATCACAGCAGCATCAGACACGGGACGTCCGATTGATACAGGTCTCGACTGAGTCGCCGGCTTATCGAATACCGTATCGGATATGCGGCGGTACGGTGCGTCCGTCTCAAACGGCTTCGTCTTAAAGACACTCCTCTCCCGGGAATCCTCATCGTACTCCTTATAATCCCGCCGCCGCGGTTCAGGCAGCTTATCGTCCATCAGCATGGGCGGTATTTCTTTGACGAAGCGGCTGACCGGATTGTACTGTGTCTCGCCCCGAATCATGCGCTGTCTCGCATAGGTCACCGTCAGATCATCCTTCGCCCTTGTAATGCCCACATAGGCGAGACGCCTCTCCTCCTCTATCTCCGTCGGATCATCGGACATGATCGTCATGTAGCTTGGGAAAATACCGTCTTCCAAGCCCGCCAGATAGACGTGAGGGAATTCCAGCCCCTTGGCGGAGTGCAGTGTCATGAGAAGCACTCTGTTATCCGTTTCACCCACACGATCAATATCCGCCACGAGAGCCACTTCCTCCAAGAATTCGCTGAGTGTCGGTTCATCGTGGGTCTCCTCGTAAGCCACCACCTTGCTGATCAGCTCGTCGATATTCTCGATGCGGTCAACCGCATCCTCCTCGTTTGATTCTTCCAAGTCCTTCACATATCCGGTGGTCTCCAGAATGTCTTTCACCAGTTCCGACAGACTGAAGAATTCCTGTTTACTGCGAAAAGTCTGTATCATCGTGACAAAAGGCTTCAGTTTGGAAGCACTTCTGCCGATCGTCATGATCTGATCCGCCTCCCGCAGCGCATCGTAAAAGCTGATCTGTCTGTCATCCGCATACTCCTGCACGCGCACGATTGTAGCCATGCCGATGCCTCTTTTGGGAACATTGATGATACGCTTCACGGCAACATCATCCCGCCCGTTGTCGATCGTCTTAAGGTACGCCAGTATATCCTTGATCTCTCGTCTGGCGTAAAAGTTCGTGCCGCCGATCACATCGTAGGGTATACCTTCCATGATAAAACGCTCTTCCAGCAGACGCGCCTGTGCGTTGGTGCGGTACAGAACCGCGCACTCTCCGTACTCTGCTTCTCCCTTGCGGGTTTTCTTCGCCACGTCAGAAGCTATGTACTCCGCCTCCTCGTAAGCAGTATCGAACTGCCGCAGATGGATACGGTTACCCTCCTTCTTCTCCGTCCACAGTGCTTTATCCTTGCGCCCTCTGTTATTCTTGATCACCGCGTTGGCAGCATCCAATACAATCTGTGTGGAACGGTAGTTCTGTTCCAGTTTGATCACGCACGCCTCCGGATAGACCTGCTCGAAATCGAGAATGTTACGAATATTGGCACCACGGAACTTATAGATGGACTGGTCATCGTCACCCACCACACACAGATTCCGATATCTGTCGGCCAACAGCCTGATCAGTTCAAACTGTGCCGTGTTCGTATCCTGATACTCATCCACCATAATATAACGGAAGCGCTCCTGGTAGTTGCCCAGTACCTGCGCATCCGTCTTGAAAAGCTCCACGGTCTTCATGATCAGATCATCAAAATCCAGGGCGTTATTCTTATGCAAAACTGCCTGGTATTCCTTATAAGCTTTGGCAATCTTACCGCCGTTATAATCAAAACCGTTCTGCATCTCATATTGCACGGGGTCGATCAATTCATCCTTGGCCGAAGATATGGCGTTTAATATCGTCCGCTCTTTTAACGTCTTGGTGTCAATCTGTAATTTCTTGCAAATCTCTTTCATGACACCCTTCTGGTCGTCCGTGTCATAGATTGTGAAATTATTGTCATATCCGATTCTGTCTATGTACCGGCGCAGTATTCTGACGCAGGTGGAGTGAAAGGTGGATACCCAGATCTGCTCCGAGCCGAAGCCTACAATCTGATCCACACGCTCGCGCATCTCACCCGCCGCCTTATTGGTAAAGGTGATCGCGAGAATCCGGTAGGGATCTACCCCCTCCTGATCGATCAGATATGCCACTCTGTGCGTTAGCACTCTGGTCTTGCCGGAGCCTGCGCCCGCCAGAATGAGCACGGGGCCTTTAGTCTGCATGACCGCCTGCTTCTGTTTATCGTTTAAAGTGTCGTATATACTCATACTTTCCCCTATCCCATAAAAAATGCCAACTGCGAGGATTACCCGGCTCATTGGCATTTTATTACGATCGGCACTATAGGCTTAATCACCTCTCCGAATTTCAGAACAGCTGACTTCCGCAATTACCACAGAATTTGGAGCCTGTTGTAGGCGTACCGCAATTCGGACAGAACTTCGGTCCCGCACCGCTTCCCTGAGGAGCTCCCTGTGCCGCACCCGGCTGTACAGTCTGTGCCGGAGCACCCTGCTGTGCTCCCCCGCCGAGGTTCATCTGACCTACCATCTGCTGACCGATCGCCATACCCATCTGCAATCCGACCATATCCGCCGCCATACCGCCGCCTTTGCCGCCCTGAGCCATTCCGTCCGCAGCCGATATCTGGGTATACTTGCCCACATCGCCCACCATGGACTGTGCAGCCGCCTTCTCCTGCATCTTCTTGACTTCTTCCGGATAAGAAAAGCTCTCGATGGTAAAATCGGAGATGCCGATACCGAGCTTGCGCATATCCATATCCAGATCGGACTCAATACCCTTCGCAATGCTTCTCGCATCCGCCTGAAGGTTGAACATATCCCGTCCTTCCTTGCTGATCCAGCTCATCAACAGCTGATCCAGACTCGCGATGATACGCTCTTTGACATCCTCGACGGTATATGTCTGGCGGATACCCGCCAATTTCTCGATCACCGTATCATGCTCCACGATCCTGCAGTTGAAAGTACCGAAGGCGCGAATAGGCATACCGCCGGGCAGTCCCGGGGCTTGGAGATTGATCGCGTTCTTGGTTCCCCATTTCACCAGAAGCTCCTTGGTATTGATGAAGAGCACCTCCGCCCTGAGCGGCGTGTTGAATCCGAACTTGAAGCTCTTCAACGTAGTCAGGAACGGGATGATCTCAGACTCGATGTCATAATCTCCGTCATCCTCGAAAATTCCTTCCACCCTGCCGTTGTATAAAAAGATCGCATCCTGTCCCGGACGAATGATCAGTCTGGAACCCTTCTTGATCTCCTGATTCTGGAATTTGTAGAACAGCACGCCCGCACCATCCTCATTCCACTCCACCAAATTAGAAAACTGATTTTTCAAAAATCCCATTGTCTTCCTCCATATGTATTATGCTAATTTCTAAATAAATAACATATAACAACAATAATTACATGCCCATTTCAGCCTTCAAAGCAGCCAGTTCGTCGTCCACATTGGAACCTGTGTTCGCAGTATCATATTTGCCGGCCAAATCGTCGATGCTGTTGCCGGAAGCAGATTTGTTCAACTCGCTGACCGCATCCGCCTCATCCAACATTCTGTTGACTTTCTCTTCCATTCTGTCGAAGGCGGCGGCATTGTTGCCCGCGCTCTCGATGCCGGCGCCCATCTCATTGATCTTCTTCTGGGTCTTTGCCAGCTTAACTTTTGCTTTGAGCATATCTCTCTTGCTCTTCATCTCGGAGATATCGCTCTCCAACTTATCGTGCATCTGGCGCATTTTCTCGGCATTCTCCTGCGCAAGCTCATAGTCCTTTGCAAGCACTTCACGCTTCTGTGTCAGTTCATTCTTCTTGGTCAAAAACTGCCGGGCATCATCGTCATTGCCGGCCGCCACTGCTTTCTTAGCGTATTCACCCATCTTGGCGATCTCTTCATCACACTCATCCAATTTTCTCTTGGAACTCTTCACCTCTGCCATAATGGAAGCCGTTTCGGCCTTCACTTTGGCAAAATCAGATTCCAGATTCCTGAGATACTGATCGATCATCTTCTCGGGATCTTCCGCCTTATCCAGAAGTGCATTTACATTTGACGCCATAATGTCCTTAAATCTTGTTATAATTCCCATTTATGTACCCTCCGTTTTTCATTTCGTATATGCATTCAGTATATCATAAATACTATAGTACGGCAATCACAATTCCCGCCACAATGACCAGTGCGCAGAACATTTTATGGGTGGTATTTTTCTCTTTGAACAGGAATCTTCCCGCCAGGATCGTCACGATGCAGCCCGCCTGTTTTAACAGTGTCATCACCGTGATACGGCTGTCTTGCATGCCGTTGGCGATAAAAAGCGCTCTGTCGGCAACTACGATCAGCACACTTAAAAGCCACACCCACCTGTTGCGCACCACACTGCGCAGCCTGACGGGCGTACGGCTAAAGAGAACAAACAGCAGGTACATCAGCATGAGGAAGAACAGATACCAGAATTGAAGCTGGGAACTGCTGATATCTTTCATGAGCACCTTGTCCAGCAGCCCGGAGACAGCGTTGAACATACATGATGCGAACGCCATGATTACATATTTGACCTCCACGCGCTGCTCTCCTGCTGCTGCATCCCGCATACTGCGCGGCCTGTATTTAAGAAACAGCAGTCCCGCCGAGACCAGAATCAGTCCGATGGTCTGATACACACCCAGCACCTCATGCATCACAATCACACCAAGCAGCGTGGCAAACATCACTCTGGAAAGATCCAGCACTCCGTATAAGCTGATCGGCATTTTTTTGATCGCCCTGAAACTGCACATCCATGCCAGAAAGATGACGAAAGATTTGAGCGCCACATAGAAATAAAACTTCATTTCCATTCCCATTGCCGCCTTCGCCTCCGGCAAAACAATCGCAAAAGACAGCAAAGTATACATAAACAGTACCTCTATGGTAGAGTTTTTCTCCAATGCTTTCTTTTTAACGATCTCCCTGACGCCCTTCAGCACGCCATACAATAGAACCAACGGTATCCACAACATTTTTAATATCCAATCTGTTACTTCTTTTGTGTTTTTTATGCTTTTCTTTTTGTCCGTTTACTGCTATACTAATATCATGCTCATGCGGATATAGTTCATCGGTAGAATGCCAGCTTCCCAAGCTGGAGAGGCGGGTTCGATTCCCGTTATCCGCT